>JAJRTB010000163.1 GCA_024278495.1 Deltaproteobacteria bacterium | reverse complement strand
GGCCATCTCCTCGGCATGATCCCGCGAGGTCCCGGGGTTCCCCTGCGCACCAAGCCAGCCGGCGCTGACGGTCGCTGGAAAACCGTCCTCTTCGCGCAAACGGCGGACCCGGCCGCCCTCCTGGTCCACGGCAATAAGGAGTTTTCCCCGGCCAAGCTCCTGCAGGGATCCGGTCAGACGCCTTAACTGGTCAGGCGAACTGATGTTCTGGCGACTGCCGTCCACGTTCCGGTCAAAGAGGATCACCCCGCCGAGATGGCTTCGGCGGATGGCGCGACCCACCGGATGGGACGCATCCACCTCGGTACCGTCAAAGCCGACCATGAACATCCGGCCTATGTGCAGATCTGAATGATCCATCTATCACCCTGCAAACATGAGCGCGACATACATCAGAACACCCCAGGCCGCTATGGCCAGGCAACAGGGGAAAAGATACACGTAGGTGGAAAAAAGTGCAGAGGAAAAATAACGCCTAGTCAGCAAAAAACAGAGATGGACCGGCGAGAGCATCATACCTGCATACCCCATGGCAAAGGCCAGGACCAGGGCTGCAGCCTCGGACAGGTGCGGATCAGCCCCAACCAGCCCGACCACCAGGGGAAAGGCCGGCCCGGCAAAACCAATGGCGACCCCGGTGACCAGTCCGGCCAGAAAAGGCAGGAAGCCGATAACAAAAGCAACCGGGACGCTTGAGTTGTGCAGATCAGCAGCGGCTTCAGGCAGCAGGCCGGAAGCGTCAAGCATGGTCTGAAAGAGCATGACCCCGGCCAGGGTCAAAACCACGTTGCCGGTCTTATGTGAAAACAGGTGCGCAAACAGGGTGAAGTCCCGGGTATCCCGGATCGCCATACGGATATACAACAGGCCAAGGAGGAGACCGACCAGCATGGCGCCCAGCTTGCCGACCGTTGGAGACGCGGTCACCACGAGCCGGCCGACCGCTCCAGGCAGAATCAGGCTGCACAGTACAACAATACAAAGGGGCAGCAGGACCGGGCGCAGCCCGGTGTCCTTCCCAGGTTTGGCCGGGGAATCGTCCGCCAGAAAGGTCACGTGGCTGCGCAGGATGAAAAACCAGCCCGCCACCAGGCTGACCAGGGTAAAGGGTATCTGCAGGACAAAAAACTGCCAGGTATGCAGGGAGAAAATGGACAGGGAAACGATCACCACCGGATAGAGCGGCCACCAGAACTCAAAGATGTGACGGAACCAGTAGTTGACCGACACCTTCCAGGCGGCGGGCATTTCCTTTTCCCGCAAACTCTCGCCCACCAGGGGCGCCGAAAAGAGGGCCCCGCCGGGCATGGGCACAAGGCCGATGGCAGCGGGCATAAGCACCAGGCCCAGGGCCCGGCCGTGCCGCCCGCCAAGCCGGCCGGACGCGGCCAGAATGGCCCGGGAATTGGGTTCCCATGCCATGTAGTAACCAAACTCAAGGATCAGGGTAATGTTGAGGATGAGCAGCCAGAGTTCCGGCCGGATCAGGGCCCGGCCCAGATCGGTCAGAACAGAAGCCATGCCCTGCCCCGCCCACAGGTCGATCAGAATACCGCCGAACACGAGAGCTGCGCCCAGCGGCAACCGGACCCGCCCGCATACGAGGATCAGAACGAAAACAAGGAGAATCTTGATGACCGGCGGGACATGAAAAAAATTTTCCAGCAAAACAGGACAGGAATCAGGACGCCTGGACCGAGATCAGGAGCGGAATGGAATGGAGGTTGCCTTGCCGCTGGCTGGTCGAGCCCAGGTTCCAGTCAACACAGGTTCCCATGCCGCTCAGTTTCCCCTCGATCTCCTTGACCAGTCCCCTGATGTTAATGACGGGATGACGGGAAAAAACCTGGGGCAGACCGTGGGTCAGACTGCAGACCAGGCAGTTGCCCGGCCGTTCGTGCAGATCCAGGTCAAACTGGAGGGTCGAGGCTTGCGGATCATAGCCGCTGTACGCAAGTTTTATGTCATAAGCCCCCTCCGAGGCATCTCCAAACAGGGCTTCGAAAAAATCATCGGTACGCCGGGCCGGGAACAGCTCGGCCAGCACCTCGTCTGTAAAGATCTCTTTCAGCTTTTCTGTATCCATGAACAGTCTCTCGTGTCGAAATAGTGTCGTTCAGGCCGAAATCATCCGGAGATATAAGCCGGATTCCGGTGAGTTCGTCTTACGTCTCCCAGAAGAGAGAGGCGATTGTACCCAGCCCGGCAAATGGTGTCAACAGTCATTGCGGCTCACCCGTCTCTATGGTACAAACAGCCCCATGCAAAGCGATTTATCTGACGACCCGTTCAAGACCGCCGGGGGAGCCGGTCCCATCAGCCGCGACGTCCTGAACAGGGCCCAGTATGAAGCAGCCACCCACGGCTCAGGGCCGCTGCTGGTCATCGCCGGAGCCGGCAGCGGCAAGACCAGGACCCTGGTCTACCGGATGGCACATCTTATCGAACAGGGTACGGCGCCGGAATCGATCCTCCTGCTTACCTTTACCCGGCGGGCCGCCCAGGAAATGCTCTGGCGGGCCGGACAGATAGCAGGCCAAACCTGCCGGAACGTGATCGGGGGAACGTTCCACGCCACCGCCAACCTGCTCCTTCGCCGCCACGGTCATTACCTGGGATTCGGTTCCGGCTTCACCATCATCGACCGGGGCGACGCCGAGGGGATCATCAACCTTATCAAGGCGTCACTGGGGCTGTCAGGCGCCGGCAAACGGTTTCCGACCAAGCGAATGATCATGAACATCATCAGCGGCGCCATCAACAAGTCCCGCTCCATTGAGGAGCTGATCTATGATAATCACCTGCATTTGACTTAATTCCTGGATGATTTTTACCGGATCAAGGACCATTACGACCGGTTCAAGCTTGATCATGGGCTCATGGATTATGACGACCTGCTGGTCAACTGGCACCGGCTGCTGACCGAATCAGCCGAAGCCCGCCGGGAGATCACTTCCTGTTTCCGCCATATCCTGGTGGACGAGTACCAGGACACCAACCTGATCCAGGCCGAGATCGTCCGTCTCCTGGCCCATGACCATGACAACGTCATGGTGGTGGGCGACGACGCCCAGTCCATCTACAGTTTCCGGGGCGCGGATTTCTACAACATCATGCGGTTCCCCGAGGAGTTCACGAATTTGAAAATCGTCAAGCTGGAGGAAAACTACCGCTCCACCCAGCCCATCCTGAGTCTGACCAACTCAATCATCGCATGCGCCGAGGAGAAGTTCACCAAAACCCTGTTCACCTCGATTAAGGGCGGTGAGCTTCCCTGCGTCTATGCGGCCCGCAACGAGGGATCCGAAGCGCGCTTCATCGTTGATACCATCCAGAAGCTCGAACAGGACGGTATCCCGGCAACCGGGATTGCCGTACTCTTTCGCTCCGGCTACCATTCCTATAAGCTTGAAATGGAGCTGACCAGCCGCTACCTGGATTTTGAAAAACGGGGGGGGCTCAAATTGACCGAGTCGGCTCATATAAAGGACGTGCTCTCCTTTTTCCGGGTCCTGGTCAACCCGCTCGACAACCTGTCCTGGAACCGAATCCTGCTCCAGCTCGACAAGGTCGGCCCCAAGACCGCCCAGAAGATCCTGGCCGTGGTCAGAAAGAGCGAAGATCCCTTTTCCGGCCTGGCTTCGTACCGGGCCACGCCCTCCTGGAAAAACGGTTTTGCCCGACTGGTTGAACTGCTTACCCGCCTGCGTGACACGGGCCTTGCTCCGGCCGGTCAATTTGACATCCTGATGGAGTATTACGAACCGATCCTGGAAAAAATATATCACGACGACTACCCCAAACGTAAAAGAGATATTGACCAGCTTCGTAGTCTGGCCGCAGGTTACGGAGACATTCAATCCTTTGTGGACGACACGACCCTGGACCCGCCCGAAGGAGACCAGGATATCGGGACCACGGATGACGCGAACCGGCTGATCCTTTCCACTATCCATTCGGCCAAGGGGCTGGAGTGGGACGTGGTTTTTGTGATCGGCCTGGCCGAGGGCCGTTTCCCCCATCCCAACACAGTGCCGGGCGAACAGTGGGAAGAGGAACGCCGTCTGCTGTATGTGGCCGCCACCCGGGCCAGAAAAAAACTCTACCTGACCTATCCCCTGGAGCTGATGACTCCGGACCGCAAGTATATCCATGCCGGGATGTCGCCCTTTCTGCGGGAAATAAACCCTGGTCTCTACGTCAAGAAACAGCAGCCCCAGGACCCGGTGTCCGGCGGCTACCGGGCCGAACGCCCGGGACCGCGCCCCGGTCCCGGACGCGGCGGCAAACTGACCACCCCCACCCTGGCACCGGGCATGACCGTCAGGCATCCCTTTTTCGGCAGGGGCACGGTCAAGGATGTGCCCGGACCGCGCCGGGCCGAGGTCTCCTTTGACCGGCACGGCGACAAGATCCTCCACCTCGATTACGCCAAACTGGAAATCATCGGCTGAACCACTGACCATGAACTATGAAGAGGCCTGGTCCTTTCTGGACCGTTTACAGTTTTTCAAGATCAAACTCGGGCTTGATCCGATGCGGCGGTTTCTCGAACTACTGGACAACCCGCATCAGGAGCTTCCCTGTATCCATATCGGCGGCACCAACGGCAAGGGCTCGGTCGGCGCCACCATGCTTGCCGTTTTAAGCGCAGCGGGCTACCGGGTCGGATTCTACACATCTCCGCACCTCTCGTCGGTCCGGGAGCGGTTCCGGATCAATGATCAATATATCGGCAAACAGGAATTTGCCGACCAGGCAGCAAGGATCATCAACATCCTGCGGGACGGCCAGATCACCTATTTTGAATTTACCACCACTCTGGCCCTGATCTGGTTCGTTGCGCAGCAGGTTGACCTGGCCATTCTTGAGGTGGGCATGGGCGGCCGGCTGGACGCTACCAACGTGGTAACGCCGCTTGTCTCCGTTCTTACCAACGTCGGTATGGACCATGAGCAATACCTGGGAAACACCATTGAGGAGATAGCCTTTGAAAAGGGCGGCATTATCAAGCCCGGCGTACCGGTTGTAACCGGCAGCCGTCGCGGCGGGGTATTGCGCGTCCTGGAAAACCTGGCCCGTGAGAACAAGGCGGATATGCGCGTCATTGACCGGGACTTCCGGGGCGAGCCGGACGAGGAGGATGGACAGGCCTGGACCTACACCGGCCGTGAAACCACCCTGTCCCGCCTGCCCCTGAACCTGCGCGGCCCCTACCAGGTTGACAATGCGGCCCTGGCCCTGGCCGGCCTTGAAGAAATCCGTGCCGGATTTCCGGTCACCCATGACCAGATCCGCAGGGGCCTTGCCCGGGTCAGGTGGCCGGGACGGCTGGAGGAATTTCGTCTTGATGACGGACGCGGTCCCCACATCCTCCTGGACGGGGCCCATAATCCGGACGGGGTACGGGCCTTGCAACAGACCCTGGAAAACGGTTTTGCCCGGAAGCGGCTGATCCTGGTCTGGGCGGCCATGGCCGACAAGGATACCCAGGCAACGCTGATGGCGGTCGCGCCCCTGGCAGATACCATTATCTTTACCCGGCCGGACCCGGAACGATCCGCCCTGCCCGAAAACCTGGCAGGGCTGCTGCCGCCGGATATGCAGAGGAAAGCCGAGTGTATCGGGGACGTGGAGCGGGCAGTCAACCGGGCCGTGAACGCCTGCGAGGACGGGGATCTTGTCTGCATTGCCGGGTCCCTCTACCTGGTGGGCAGGGCCAGGCAGTTGCTGCTCGGCCACCTGGTGGAGGACGCATGAGCCGGGACTATCACAGCATCGACGCCGTTGACGAGGCAATAATCAGAAGCGAGCGCAACAAGGCCCGGGCCCTGCGCAAGACCCGCTGGTGGCAGCGGAAGACCGCCTCGGGACGCTGCTATTACTGCGACCGTACCTTTGCCCACAGGGAGCTGACCATGGACCATGTCATCCCCCTGTCCCGGGGCGGCCGTTCCACCAGGGACAACCTGGTGCCCTGCTGCAAGGAGTGTAACACAAAGAAAAAAGAACTGTTGCCGGTGGAATGGCAGGAGTATCTTGATGAGCTGGTTGACAGGGCCGCGGACTGACCCTGCCGGTTCATGAAAGTTGCTGCCGCAGCACCTCAACAAAACGTTGATCATCTTTCAGGTAGAGGATGATCTTGCGGGAATCGCCCTCAATGGTGGTGAAATGTATTTCCACCATCCCGTACTTTGACCACCTGCCCAGCTCAACCACCCCCTGGATACGGGCCAGGGGAATCCGGTGCACCAGGTCCAGACAGAGCAGGCGGATCAGCAGGCAAGCCAGACGATGCGGCCGAATGATCAGCTGCTCGCCGGTCAGAACAATCTCCATGCAGCTGTACGTGCTTGCCAACCGGGTCCAGCCGTTTTTCAGAGACCGGGCCGCGGCCCGGCGTTCATTGAACAGACAGGACTCCGGGATCATCCTGCTCCTATCTCCATGATCCGGGCACATCAGAAAAAATCACCAAGGATATTCATGATATTGTCCGCTTCAACAAACGACTCGTGCTGATGCAGGGCTTCAAGCTGAAGAATAGGGTCAGGGAAAAGACAGGTGTCGGGATCCTGCAGAAAAATCCGGCCGCCGGACGAGGAAACCTCCATCAACCCCTCGGTCAAGGGAAGATCGGTTCCGCTGAGGATAATCACCGCCAGGTTGTCCCCGAAAGAATTCGCCGCGGTCAGCAACAGCCTGTTGGCGTCAAGCAGGCCGCTGTCATTATGCATTTCCGGCACCGGCGCTCCGTCTTCATCCCTGTTGATCTCCCAGGAACCGTGCCAGTAGGTAATTCCGCATTGGGACGAGAGAAGGGGGGCGCCAGACGTGAGCGGCACCGGGTTCAAAATGGTCAGTTTTTCATAATAAACGGCCAGGTGATTTGTCACTCCGGGATAGAGGTCAAGAAAGACAAGGACCGCGGCTGACTCGTTGCGCTGGATGGAAACAAGCAGCTTCTGCAGTTCTATCAGGCTCCCGACCCCGCCCAGGATAAGAACCAGCTTTTCAGCAGGTCCCCCAACCGGTATCTTGAAATCAGCCACCCCGGGATTCCTGGCCCGGCGGATATTGCCGACCCTGAACTCCTTGATATTTTGTCCCAGTCTCTTGAAGCGCTTGCCGACAATGTTCCAGGACTCCTCGTCCTTGGGTTTTTCAACAAGGTCCAGGGCGCCAAGGCAGAGATACTCCATCATGGTGCCGAAATTGGTTTCGGAAAAATCACTCATCAGGGCGACCGGCACCGGCGTGCGGATCATGATATGTTTGAGCGGCATATAGCCACCGGCCACGGACATATTGACGTCCATGGTCACCAGGTCAGGCTTCTCGCGTTCAAGAATCCTCAGGGCGTCTTCAACATTAGAGGCCTTGCCGGCGATACGGGCGCCAAGCTCCTCGTCAAACAGCTTGACCAGCGCCTTGGTAAAGATGGGTGAATCGTCAACGACCAGCACGCTCAGAGAGGTAAACGCGGTTGCCAGGGACACCGTGTAATTGCGTTCATCTATGAACTGCATCGCCTCCATAAGGAGGAAGTTCCAGGAATTGTAGATTGAACGGGTTGTAGTTTTTCCGGCGGTAAAAGTAAAAGAGCCGCCCGGGAAACACATTATTTCATTAAACGCTTCCTGGCCGGTTAAATCGCCGGATTCGGCATGCACGATTTCACCTTCGGAAAAATAGACAAAACCGCGGAAACCGTCACCGCGAACCTCAAGCTTTCGTTCATATCGCTCCAGGCAGGCGAGCTGAACTATATCGGCCAGGGTAATCCCTTCAAGATAGCCGTTAAATTTTTTTTTCTCGCCGCTGCGGCTCATAAACGAATCAGGGATCTGTCAATTTTTTTATGTCATCGCAAAAAGCATCAAACCCCAGCCGGGCACTGCGACAAATCAACAAGTTACAAGACGAATCAGACAATTTTCCAAAGGAGACCGCGATCCTGAACCATCCAGATTGTCCGGGCCCCGCACTCGGTCTATGGAAAAAACTGCGGCAGGAGCGGTAGTTTTCTCATTATATTGAATTTTAATGAATAATCAACGCTAGAGTTGTGTCTGGCCGGAAATGAGCAATTTTGCTCAAACCTTAATCCGTGAGCGTTCACCCGTGGTGCAGATGAAAGGCAGGTAAGATGGCGTCGTACAAAGTCGCCGGCTGCTCTGTTGCCGCGAAATTCATCGTCATTTCGGCATGCTTCACCACGCCGCAATAAACATTTTTGCCGGGCCGGCCCTGTCGGAGGACTTTTACGAAAGTCACCTTGACTTTCCCTGTATATAATTCGTATATATTTTTTTATTACCGCACGTATTGTCGACGGCCGCGCAAAAAGTCCGTTACCGGTCCGGCCGTAACTCGTCACAGGGTTTGTAACTATGCGATGTTACCTACCCAAAATTTGTAAGTGGTCAGGGGTATTGCCCCTGTGATCAGATCCTTTTCAACAGGTTACTCAGGCAGGTTACATGGCAAAAGATAAAATTCTGATCGTTGACGATGATATAAAATTGTTAGGCAGCCTGAAAAACGGACTCCTCAAATTCGGCCAGTTCGATATCCTGACCGCCGTCCACGGAGTCCAGGCTCTCGCTATTCTGAAAACGGCCAGGCCCGTGATCATGGTCACTGATCTGCAGATGCCCAGGATGGACGGCGTTGAGTTACTTTCCATAGTGACCAGGGATTTTCCAAATATACTCTGTATCGTCACCACGGAACTGAAGGACCACGCCCTGCGAAAAAAATTCCAGGGCGACAGCCTGTTCAGCTATGTCAACAAACCGTTCAGCCATATTCGACTGCATGGTGAGATCATAAAAATGCTCGACTGCCGGGACGAGATAAACTTCCGGCCCGGAATTTATATCACGGCCATGCTGCCGCTTATCAACCTGATGCAGAAATCATGTATCCTGGAAGCAACAGCCGGTCGGGATAAAAAAGGAATTTTTTATTTTGAAAGCGGTGTTATCAGCGATGTTCGGACCATGACCCGATCCGGCAGTCCGGCTCTTGAGGAAATGCTGTCCTGGGGCCCGGCCCGCTATGAGATCAACCCTCTTCCTGAAGACTACCCCCATGATTCGGACAACAGCCTGACGGAAATGATGATGCAGGGGACCGAGGTAATCCCCAACGATTCCTGATAAAGACAAGAAAATCTTGAACAGACCCGCCCAGGTGCCGCGGGCCTGTCTGACTGACCTGTGACAGGAGATGTGATGTCAACGCATAAGAGGAGAGCTCAATGAGCAGAGGATCATCCGGCTCACGACCAGCAAGCACGACAATCAGGACAAGAATATTCCTGGTTATGTCGACCTTCCTGATTCTTTCAATGTTCATGACGGGTTACGCCCTGTATCTCTGCATGCAGGCCGGCCGACAGGAAACAAAACAGGATCCCCGAACCCCTGAAATCACCCTGCTTGCCGGTACCATTTCAAAAACCGCGGCAGCGCTGCGCAAACAGACCAGGCTGTTCGTTCAAAATCGTGACCCACAGGTGACTGCGCAACACCAGGCTACCCTGGACAGGCTTGACCAGATGCTGGATCGACTGCAGGCCGCCGGCACACCCGGGAGCTCACGAACAGCAGACAGAGTACGGCCCCTTGTCAAGGCCCACGCCACAGCTTTTGACGAGCTGGTCAACTCACTTGCACCCCTGGCTCAACCCGATAACAATCAATCAGCCGGCAAGGCATTGCAGGAAAAACTGTCCTCGACAATCCAGGACCTTGCTACAGCCGTGCCCCGATCTGATGCGGCTGAACTGAAAGATACCCTGACTCAGCTCAGACAACTTGAAACAGCCTACCTGGAAACAGACGACATTGCTGTTGGGGAGCAGCTTGATACGACAGTCAGAACCCTGGAGGAAATCATTAACCGGCTGCCGGCGGCTGATAACGGAGTAAAGCAGGAGCTTCAGGACAGCATCAAAACATACGCCATCGCCCTGGAAAGATATCAGGCGGTCAGCTTTCATTCCGACGACGAAACTCTGAAAGCCGCTTTTGCCGCTGTACAGGAAAGGCAAAAAATGGCTCTGCGTACCAGCGGCACCCAGCTCGAAAAATCCGCCAGCTCCCTGAAGCCTTCCCTTCTGGAGCTGAAAGCCGCGGAAATGAGGGAAATTGTCCGTCACCGGAATCAAGGAGACGGCGACCTGAATCCTGACCGCCTGACCGTTCTCCTTGACGAATACGCTGAAGCCCTTGACCTTTCCGCCCTTGCACCCGAACAGAAAGGAACCATTGCTCAAGTCGTCCGGGAAGCCGGGGCAACCCTTGCCGAGTTGTCCTCCAGAGACAACCCGGCCACAGATACGGCTGTTGCGGAAAAGGCGCTCAAAGAGGCCACTGCCCGGGCACTCCGGCCCCTTGCCCGGATCGCAGCCGAGATGCAGCAACTCAAGCCGCCCCCTCCGAAAAGTCAATTTTCCACTGAAGAACTCATGCATTTTCTCCGGCAACCTGACATCCTTCCGGTTGCCGGGGCAACCGGGATCCTGTTTGTTCTGGGCCTTATCGCGGCCATGGGACTGGCCCGCTCCGCAACCTCACCTGCCGCAGAGATGACGGATACAGCCCGGCAACTTGCTGGTGGGGATGTAAACGACCTGCTCTTCCCCGCAGACCGAAAAGATGAATTCGGAGTGCTGGCCTCCGCCCTGAATGATCTGCTGGCCGGATGCCGGGAGCCTGCGTCCTCCCCAGAACCGGAGGAAACCGAACAGGAAGACAAGGACCGGGAACAAGGCGAACACCCGGCGCCGGCAGTCTCGGATGAGGCAGCCATTCTTCTTGACAAAATCGGCAGCGCCGCTCACCAGATAATCAATCTTTCCCGCGAACTGCCCCGGACGATAGAACAACTTGCCGCTCACAACAGATCAATTCATGAACTCCTCGCTGAACCGTTGCAGCCTCCCGGCGCACCGGCTCATATGGACGCATCAGAAGCACTGACCCGGCTGCGCGACACCAACCGGGAAATAACCGAGATGGGCGAAGGGATCAAGGTACTGGCGCTGAATGCCGCCATCAAGGCATCAAGAGCCGGAACACACGGCAGAGAGTTTGCTGCTGTCGGCGAAGAGCTCGAAGAACTTGCCGGACGCGCATCAGAACTGGCGGCAAACCTGTCCCTGGTTATCGACAAGTGCCCGGCCGCGGATGAACCAGGCGGATCCGGCGGCGAGGTGTCCGGCCCGGATCACCTGGCCAGAATAGCGGAACTGAATGCCGCGGGATCAGAAGCTGTCGATAAAATAGCGGTTGACACCAATATAATCATAGATCAGGCGCGGGATGTTGAACAGCTTGTCTCCGAGCTCTCTCACCTGGTGGGAGACGAAACAGAGGTCGGCAGACAGGATACAGGGGCGGAAATGGACGACCTGCATCGTGACGACGGGGCTGAAGGCCTGGAGAGGGAGGGGACCGGCTCGACAAAAGGTGAGACGCGCCGAGTTATTGAGCCAGATTACACGGGAACCTGATAATGGTTGAATCAACCAGATTTTCCGATTTTATTGAAACAGCGCGCGCCAGGCTTGATCTTATCAGGCAGTGCCTGCTGAGGCATGAAAAAAATCCGGACGACCGGGAATTTCTGAACGACTACTACCGTTCGGTCCGGGCCCTGAAAGACGCCTCCCTGCCGCTCGGGCTCGGACGTTTTTCCGAGCTCTGTTTTCACCTGGAAAGCATCCTGACCGTTATTCGCCGGAACCGTCTTCCCATCGGGCAGGAAACAATCAGCCTGCTGCGCGAGACCAGAGACCGGCTGAGCAAACTCCTGCACGAGATCGAAACGACCCGGAAGGAACGGGCGACTGTCAAGGATCTGTTGAAGCGAATACGAAATCTTGAACAGTCCGTGGCTGCCGAAGAGTCCATGGAACAGGCGCCGGAGATTGAAATTCTGGAGCCCGGGGACGAACCGCCCGAAACGCATCCCGACTCCTCCCTGCTTCCGGAAGAAATTATAAAAGAGGAGTATGACCAGGAGCTGTTTCAGATCTTCATGGAACAGATGCAGGAAAATCTTTCCCTGCTGCGTTCACTCACGCCCTTTTTCGCCAACCAGGACAACCAGGCCAAATGCGCCGCGCTCTGCTCCGAGCTGGTGGGTCGGCTGCAATCCTCAGCGAACTACATGGGCTACGAAGGCCTGGCTGATTTTTATCTGCAGTGGATAGCAGAACTTGAGATGGCGGGAGTTGACCTGGCCATGGGAATCTCCACCTCCTTTACCTTTATGGACAGCTACCTCAAGCGGATCACGTCTCTCTTCCCCCGGATCGAGGACACCCCTGCCCCGGCCGACAAGGTCAACAGGATCTGGCTCGAATTTTCCACCCCCCCGCCTCCCGCCCGGAAGCCCTCCCGCCCTTCCGCGGCAGCGGAATCTGAGGATGATTCGCTGAAGGATCTTTTTCATGACATCAAGGATGCGGACCCTGATTTTTTTGCCCCTGACCCGGAACCGGTGGCCGCCCTGGCCGGCGCAGAGCCTCAAACAGATGATCCGGTTACACCGGCCCCCGGTCCGGTACCGGGACCCCGCCCCCTTGCCGCGCCCCCCGTCGAGATTGACGGCACCTTTCTTGAAGAGGAACGTCAGAGTGATGCCTTTGACGAGGAACTTTTCCAGATTTTTATCCAGCAGCTCCGTGAAAACATTACAAAGATACGCGCGCTGACAGACGGCTTTGCCCAGGAAGCCAACAAGGGAGCGGTTATTGACCGGTGTTCCGCCCTTGTCGGCAACCTCCAGACTTCAGCCAACTACATGGGCTATACCCAACTGGCTGAATATCACCTCCAATGGATAGCTGAGCTTGAGCTGGCAGGCGTTGACCTGGCCATTGGCAACAGCGTCGATCTGGGGTTCATGGATGAGAAAATACAAAAGATTTCTGAAATCTTTCCGGAAATAGAAACGATTTCCGCCGCACCGGCAGACTTCTCTGTTTTCGACCGGGAACCCTCTTCCATTGGCACTACTGCGGACACCCGTGGCGAAGACTCTCCCGCTGAAGAGCAGGTGAATGAACCGCGGGGAGACCAGGACGAATTCCTGTTTGACCTGTTTGACGACGAAGAGGATGACTCATTTGAACTGGACCCGGAGCCTGTGGCCGCTTTGGCGGGGGACGTGGTCACAGCTGATCTGGAAGATCTTTCCGGGGAACCGGTAGAAGATGCCGGCGATGAGCATGCACTCGGGAAGGAGAAGGCCGGGCAGACCGTTGAGCTGGAAAGGCTGTTTGCTGAGACCGATCCTGACGCCTCTCCATCCGCGGGAACTCCGCCGGTTCCTGAAAAGCTCCTGCAAAAACTCAGTGACGCGCTGAATTCCATTGACGATGAAGAGAGCTTTCAGGAACCGGCGGGAACCTCTGAGCCAGTTGATTCACAGAACGATTCAGACCTCTTTGACAAACTGCTCAGCGCGATTGATCTTTCCGCCGGGCCACGCGACGATCCCACCAGCGCAATTGACCAGATTATTGAAGAAATTCTGACAGGGGAACAGCGGTCTGACACCACGCCCCCGGAGCTGCCGACTCCGGAAATCCGGCGCAGCCTGGGACCTGATGCCGAAAGGATTGACGAACTGGTCGGCAAGATAGGTGAGCTGGCGACCGGCAGGGCCTCCCTGGCCCGGCTTCACGCGGAAATGAACAGCCTGCACCATACCCTGCTGAATCAGGATGGAGTTGACTCGCGAAAACTCGCGCCTTTCCGGGAACTCGCCTCCCGTCTCGGCAGCACCAACAAGGCCCTGGGCCGTCTGTTCGGAGAAATACAAGAGGGCATCCTCAAGGTCAAGATGACCCCGGTGGCACGTCTTTTTGACCTGTATTCAGAATTTGTGACCAGGCTGGCCCGGGAAGCCGGTAAAAAAATCACCTTCACCACCAACGGTCGTGAAACAGAGGTTGACCTATGTTCCATTGAAGACGTGGCATCCTGTCTGCTCATCCTGATCCGCAACGCGGTTGAACACGGCATAGAACCACCTCAAGAACGCGGGCAGGCCGGCAAAGAACCCATTGGCACGATATGCCTGAGCGCCTTTCAGGAGTTCAACCACATCGTATTCGAGGTTACCGATGACGGTCGGGGTATTGATCCGAAAAAAGTCAAATCCGCGGCCCTGGCAAGCGGCCTGTTCAGCGGGGACGACCTGTATAACATGGCCGACCACGACCTGACCCGCCTGGTCATGACGCCGGGTTTTACCACCCGTACAGGCAAAAAGGATGTCGAACGAGATCCCGGCCTGGACACCCTCAAGGAAACGGTTGAACGCCTGAGCGGCACGGTCAGCATAACATCAACCATCGGCACGGGAACGACCATCCAAATCCGCCTCCCCTTTACCCCGCCTGTTTTCCAGGCATTACGATTGCGGGACGGCGACGACACGTACGCCCTGCCCCTGGTTGACATAGAGGAGCTGCTGCGCGTGTCCCGTGATGACATTGAAAAGAGGGACGGTATCGAGACCATGGCCTTTCGCGGCGAACAGATTCCGGTTCGCGCCCTCTCTGAGCTGGTTAATGATGGCGTGCCCGCTCCAGTGCGCGAGGAGCGCTTTTACGTAGCCGTGGTCTCGGCGGATTCAAAAAAAGTTGGCCTGAGCATGGATGAAGCCCTTGGCCTTGAAGATGTCAGCATCCGCCCCCTTGCCGGATTTCTCAGGGAAGAGTGCGGCTTCTCTGCCGCGGCTGTCAAGGGAGAGGGCGAAATATTATTCATCCCTGCGATCAGGGAACTTGTGGAAAAGGTTCTGCCCTGACGGGCTGAAACTGTCAGGAACAGTGACTGCGGGAATATCTCAATGATCATAACGTGCGACCAGTGCGGCGCACGCTACAAACTTGATGTATCATCAATCAGCAGAGCTGTCTTCAAGGTTCGCTGCACAAAGTGCAACCACCGTTTTGAGGTCAGCAGGAAACTGGACGACGCATCAGACCTTTTTCAGAACGATCCTGCCTGCAGTCCGGGAAACTGCCAGGTGCTCTCCATCAGTAACCAGAAAGGCGGAGTTGCCAAAACCTCGACCTGTCTCAGCCTGGGCATGGCCCTGGCCGACCTGGGCAGAAGGGTCCTGCTGATTGACTTTGACGTGCAGGCCAACCTGACGACCTGCCTTGGCCTGCCTCAAAACCTGTCTTCTTTTTTTGACCTTCTTGAATCCGGCGCGGTCAATATCGCGTCGGGCATCCATGAAACACGGTTCGAGAACCTGCATGTGCTGCCTTCAAACAGCAAAATGGCGCTGCTTTCCAAGCACTATATGTACAGGCCGAACTTTGAGCAACTGCTCCATAATCAGTTACAGCTCAACTCCGGTCTCTATGACTACATTCTGCTGGACACGCCCCCGTCGCTTGGATTCTGCACGATCAACGCCCTGGTCGCTTCAAACCGCGTGATTATACCGACCCCCTGTGACTACCTGTCTCTGAAAGGAATCCAGAAGATAGAGGATGTTATTCAGGCTATCGAAAAAAAGACCGGCCACCGGGTCGACTCCCGTATCCTCGTCACCATGTATGACCCGGACTCCACGGCCTCCACCGTCATCTATCGTAAAATCAGGGAAAAATTCCATGATCGGCTTTTGAAAACGGTTATAGAGCTGGATGAAAAAATACGCGAATCGCAAATCGTCAAGCTGCCGGTCAGCCGATACAGCGAGTCCTGTAAATCCGCCCGCCAGTACATGATGCTGGCCAGGGAAATCGAGAGGTTGACTGAAACACCAACCTGAAGACTCCACCCCTGAAGCGGCCGTACCCCGCCGGGATGACCGGTCGGATTACCCATGCAGCTTAACCCGCATATTTCACAAGCGGCCTGCCGCAAAAGCCACCGGAACAAGGAAAAATATGGAAAATCAACTTGTTACAAAACGATCCGGCCTGACTTGCTCCCTGTTGCCAACCCGACAGATCAGAAAGAGTGCTTGAAAAAAACGGGCCGGAAGGGTAATCCCTCTTGCGTAACGTTCAACACCCGTGTGGGCGGGTAGCTCAGCTGGATAGAGTACTGGC
>JAJRTB010000162.1 GCA_024278495.1 Deltaproteobacteria bacterium | reverse complement strand
GTCCCTGAGGACCCGGTCCAGGTCCTCGCCGTAGGAGAGGTGCAGGGGCCGCCACGTTTTGTCGTGGTCAGGACCGGCCTCGACCACCGCGTCCAGGAGCTGTTCCACCCCCTTGCCGGTCCGGGCGATGATCGGCACTACCGGCGCCTGGATCATTTCGGTCAGTCTGGCAACATTGATTGCAATGCCCCGGCCGGCGGCCACGTCGATCATATTCAGCGCGATTACCACCGGCACGCCCAGCTCCATGAACTGGCAGGTCAGGTACAGGTTGCGCTCCAGGTTGGAGGCATCCACGATGTTCACCACCACGTCAGGGCGTTCGTTGACAAGGAAATCCCGGGCCACCAGCTCTTCAATTGAGTAGGCGGTCAGGGAGTAGGTGCCGGGCAGGTCTGTAACCACCAGCTCGACCTGCTGGTGGCGGCAGATTCCGGTCTTTTTCTCCACCGTGACGCCGGGATAGTTGCCCACATGTTGCCGGGCTCCGGTCAGGTGATTGAACAGGGTGGTCTTGCCGGCGTTGGGATTGCCGGCCAGGGCAATGTGGATGGAATCGCTCATGGCGAGGCCCTATTCCGGGTCGGAACCGGAGGCAGCCTGGTGACAGGTTGAGGCGGTTTTCGGGTCACAGCCCGAACAGCCGCAGCCGCAGGAGTTCCCCCGGCCGGAATCCCGGAACGTCCGGCAGAACCGGCGGCCGATGAACCAGGCGCAGGCGGCGAGGATAAGGATGATGACGATATTCTGGATCATGGCAGTTGTTCCCGCGGGTAAAGGATGGGCCAATCAGGCCGGGGTGACCAGGATCGATTCGGCTGATATCTGATCCAGGGTGACGGTGCCGCCCATGATCCGGATCTGGCATTGCTTGGCCTGCCCGGGACAGACCAGCTCAATCTCCGCCCCGGGCAGAACTCCGAGTTGAGCCATCCGGGCGCAGGTCCCGCGGTCGCCGTTGATGCGACAGACCCGGTACCGCTCCCGGCCGCAGACAGCGGAAAGGGGCGAGGGAGTCCCCTGGCCGGCGGAACCGGTCCGGTCGTGGCATTGCTCCTGCCTCGTGGGGCAGGGACAGTATATGTCCGGGGGATTCTTTGTCACTGTTCTCCTCAATAAAGACGGGTTTTAGGTACACCAAACATTTACCATTGTCAAACGATTTTGCAAGGGAAATACGCATGTTTTCCGGCGCACAACAGGTGCCCCTGATCACTTACGTCCGGTCGGGGGATTGAACCCGGGGGAGATTTTCTGCCTGAAGAAAGCTCCGGTTATGGTCGGGACAGATCCGCCCGGGAGGGGAAGGTGGTGATTCAGGAACGGGTGAGGGAGGCGATGAACGGACCCACCGCCCCGGCCCCCTGTTCATCCACCAGCCGGATGGTGGCGGTGCCGATCACGGCCATGTCCGCCTTGCCCTCCAGCAGGGCCACGTCTTTTCTGCTGGAGATGCCGAAGCCCACGGCCAGGGGCAGGTCGGTCGCTTCCCGGTATCGGGCCAGATGATCGGCCAGGGTCTCGTCGATCTCGGTCTGTTTGCCGGTCACTCCCTTGCGGGCCACGCAGTAGATAAAGCCGTCGCCCAGTTCCGCCACCTTCCGCATCCGCTCCGGGGTGCTGGTCGGGGTAAAGAACATGATGGGCGCGGTGCCGAGTTCCCGGCTGATCCGCAGGTATGTTTCGCCCTCCTCGGGCGGCAGGTCCGGCACGATAAAGCCGCGCATGCCGATCTCCGCGGCCCGCCTCAGAAAGGCCTCCTCGCCGTAGCGGAAGATGATATTGTAGTAGGTCATGAACAGAAAGTTGACCCCGGGGAACTCCCGGATTATCTCACCGGCGAACCGGAAACAGTCCTCCACCCGGATACCCTGTTTGAGCGCGTCCTGGTTGGCCCGGAGGATGACCGGCCCGTCGGCCATGGGCTCGGAAAAGGGGATCTGCAGCTCAATGCAGTCCACCCCGTTTTCTGCCATGGCCCGGATGACCTCCCTGTTGACACCAAGTGAAGGGTAGCCCAGGACCAGGTGGGTCATGAGCAGGATCGGTTTGTGCTTCAGCCGTTGTTCTATATCTGTTCTCAGGTCCATCGGTATCAGCCCCCTGATGATTTTCGGTACCCGTCGGCCCGGTCGATAATGAACTTCTTCCAGGAGGGGTCGTCAAAGGCGTGGGCAATAGTAAAAATATCCTTGTCGCCCCGGCCTGACATGTTGATGATGATGGCCTCGTCCCGTCCCATGTTTGGCGCGTCCTTGAAGGCCTGGACAAAGGCGTGGGACGACTCCAGGGCAGGGATAATACCCTCGGCGCGCATGGTCAGCTCCAGGGCTTTGAGAACCTCGTCGTCCGTGGCTGCGGCGAAATCGACCCGGCCGGATTCGCCCATCTCGGCCAGGATCGGGGAGATGCCCACATAGTCCAGACCGGCGGCAATGGAGTGGGTATCGAGCATCTGTCCGTCGTCGTCCTGGAGGAACATGGTCCGGTAGCCCTGGGCCACCCCGGCCGAGGCCCGGGTGCCGGTCATGCGGGAGGCATGCTGGTCGGTATCGGTTCCCTTGCCGCCCGCCTCCACGCCCACCAGCCGGACATCGTCGTCCATGAATCCCTGGAAGATGCCCAGGGCGTTTGAGCCGCCGCCGACGCAGGCATAGACCGCGGCGGGCAGGGCCTTATGCCGGGCCAGGATCTGGTCGCGCGCCTCCCGGCCGATGATCGACTGGAACCAGGCCACCATCTCCGGAAAGGGGTGCGGGCCGCAGACCGTGCCGAACACGTAATGGGTCTCGTCCATGGAGGTGACCCAGTCGCGGAATGCCTCGTTGATGGCGTCTTTTAAGGTCCGGGCGCCGTCGGTGACCGGGACCACGGTGGCGCCGAGTTTTTCCATCCAGAAGACATTGGGCCGCTGCCGGGCCACGTCCTCCTCGCCCATGTAGATGGTGCAGTCAAATCCGAAGCGGGCCGCCATGGTGGCGGTGGCCACCCCGTGCTGTCCGGCACCGGTCTCGGCGATCACCCGTTTTTTCCCCATCCGCTTGACCAGCAGCCCCTGGCCCATGACGTTGTTGGCCTTGTGGGCGCCGGTATGGTTGAGATCTTCCCGTTTGATATAGATGCGGGCCCCGCCGAAATGGTTGCTCAGGTTTTCGGCAAAGGTGAGCGGGGTGGGCCGGCAGGAGTAGTTGGCCATCAGGTCCACATATTCCTGCCAGAAGGATTCGTCGGCCCGGATTTTCCGATACGCCTCGTTCAACTGGAAAAAGGGCTGGTGCAGCACCTCCGGGATAAAGGCGCCGCCCCAGTTGCCGAAATAGCCTTTTTTTGCCTGGGTCTGGTTCATGTTTATGACTACCTGTTCCTGTTGGTAATATGGTCCCGGCCGCCCTGGTCCAAATGGGCCCGGCAGCAGATTGCGAAATCTTCCGGGTAGTGGCCGCAGATATAGCGCTGCTGGGCCTCGCTGAAAGCGCCCATGCTCCAGGGTAGTTTCGGCAGAAACGAGTAGAGCAGCCGCTGGCCGTTTG
>JAJRTB010000009.1 GCA_024278495.1 Deltaproteobacteria bacterium | reverse complement strand
GAAAAAGCGCGGCAAAAACAGCGGCCGGATCATCTTTTTCCTGTCGGGCCTGGCTGATCAGCCCGGCCGTGTCCGCGCAAAACCGGACCAGGGTTTCATGTTTCGCCCTGATGGGCCTGCGGTGGATACCCTCGCGGAACTCTATAAAGCCCTGTCGCTCCCAGTCGGCAAGTATGTTTTTGATGTCCGGCCTGCGCAGCAGCGCCTTGACCGTTGTGCCGGGAAGTTCGTGTTTGGCAAGGAGTCTTGTCAACCAGGATTGCTCACGGATTTCAGGGAGTTTCGCGCTTTTTGTCGCGGCCAGACCGGTTTTTCCCGCCCCGGTCAGCCGGATCGTTCTGGCGCTTCCCGCTGTCAGGCCACCGGGCAGGGCCGTGCGGATCACCTCGCCGACGGGATGGTGATAATACTCCGCCACCCAGCGGAAAAAGGGGATCATGTGTCCGGGAAAGAGCGGCGCGCTGTCCAGTACTTCGGCAACGGGCCTGATGGTGTAGGCGTCCGTGTCGTCCGCGGGGGCGCTCCGCCCCAGGATATACCCGGTTACCAGGCGGCGGCCGAGCGGGACCAGGACACGGAGCCCGGGGACAAGCTCCGGCGCCGGAGGTGAACCCTCCGGATGGGCATAGGTCAGGGTTTTGCGCAGCGGCGCGGCCACCGCTACTTCATACTCATGTTTTTTCGTCACAGGCGGAACGGATATAGTCCTTGAAGGCGGATCCGAGGTCCGGATGGGTCATGGCAAAGTCGACCACGGCCTTGAGATACCCCAGCTTGTCGCCGGCATCGTATCGCCTGCCGGCAAACTCGTAGGCGTACATGGCCCGTTCCCGGGCCAGCCGCATCAGGGAATCAGTCAGCTGGATTTCACCGCCGTGGCCCGGGGTGGCGCTGCCCAGGTGCCTGAAGATATCGGGCATCAGCAGGTAGCGGCCGATAATGGCCATGTTGGACGGGGATTCACCCGGCGCCGGCTTCTCGATCATGCCGGAAATCCTGAACGTGTCGGCAATATCTGTTGCAACGCCCTCGACAATGCCGTACTGGTGGGTCTGGTCCATGGGAACACGCTGGATGGCGACAATGGACTCGCCCACCTGGTCAAAGAGTTCGATCATCTGTTTGCAGCAGGGCACGTCGCTGCGGACCAGGTCGTCGCCCAGCAGGACGATAAACGGCTCGTCGCCGATAACGTGGCGGGCCATCCAGATGGCGTGGCCCAGGCCCAGCGGTTTTTTCTGGCGGACCGAAACAATGTCGATCAGGTTGGAGATGTTGTTGAGCTCTTCCTGCAGCGTGTTCTTGTTCTTCTCCTTGAGGACCGTGTCCAGTTGAAAATCATAGTCAAAATGGTTTTCAATGGCTGACTTGCCTTCACTGGTGATAAAGACAATCTCCTCTATTCCCGAGGCAACAGCCTCCTCGACAATGTACTGGATGGTCGGCCGGTCAACAATGGTCAGCATCTCCTTGGGGATGGCCTTGGTGGCAGGCAGAAAGCGGGTGCCGAGACCGGCAACCGGGATAACGGCTTTGCGGATTTGAGTCATTACGGTCCTGGAGTGTTTGAATAATTTTACCTGAGATTGATTGTGTTGTGCTGTATATAGCAGGTGAACCGGTAATCATCAAGATATTATAAATATGACGTTGCGGCCATCCTGGCCAACCGGGTCCTGGTTGTCGCCGGTGACTCCGGGGCGGGAAAGACGACCCGGCGGCCCAAGATGTGTCTTGACGCCGGGCAGGGCAGGGAACGCCCTGCCGGCTGCACCCGGCCCCGGCGGATCGCGGCCGTGCGAAGATGCGGTGCCCCTGACCACTTATCGTCCGCCTGTTAAGGGCGGCTGATTTTTTTTGTGCCGCACCCTTGATTTCCTGATGACAAAAGTGTAATGTGTATGAGCAAGTGCATAAAACAACATGCTTTTTATTACGCATCGTAATTGGCTCAGAGCCAGGGGTAACTGGTTGTGTTCCAAATGGAAATGTACTTGCTGTTACAGTATTGTAACCTGAAGTACCATCAAGGGGAACTGGAATCAGTTTGAGAGGGCTGTGTTCAAAGTGATTCCAGGGAGGAAAACATGAGGAGAAATGCAGCTGTATTCATACCCGTGTCCATAGTCCTGGTCATGCTGACCTGGGGCTGCGCGCGGGACACGTCTGTTACCACCGCGACCGGCGGCAAGACCCGGACCGTTCAAAAGCAGAGCGCCAGTATCTATACGGGCAAGATCGTCGGCCGTTCCAACAAGGCCGGGACCATTTCCATAGTGGTGGGCAAGGGTGACAGGGCCCGGACCATGATGGTCAGGTTTGATGACCGCACCAGGGGGCTGGAGCATGCCGTTAAGGGCCGTGCCGCGATCATCACCTGGGAGTTGCGCGGCAGTGAAAAGGTCGCGACCGTTATCAAACCCAAACTTGCGAAGCTGCCCCCGGGCGTCACCGAGATCAAGCCCGCCGAGGTCAGGAAGCTGATCGAGAGCGGCGCCGACCACGTCCTGATAGATTCCCGTCCCGGAAACCGGTACGACCAGGCCCACCTGCCCGGCGCTGTTTCCATTCCTGTTGACCGGATGAAAACCGCCCTCAAGACCCTGCCGCCCCGGAAAGACATCCTGCTCGTCTTCTACTGCGGGGGCTATACGTGAGGCATGAGCCCCAGGGCCGCCGGTCTGGCGAAAGAAGCAGGTTATACAAACATTAAGGTCATGCTCGCGGGCGTTCCCGCCTGGAAAAAGAAAGGATACCCCCTCTACGCATCCGACGAGTTCGTCAACAGGGGCAATATCGTCCTGATCGATCTGCGCGCCAGGGAAAAATCCCGGCGCTCCCGCATTCCCCGCTCCGTGACCATACCATTCAGTGAACTGGATGACAGGCTGGACGATATTCCGCCCAGGGCGCCGGTAGTCCTCTACAGTGACAACGCAGAAGAGGCTGAGGATGCGGCGAAAAAACTTCGCAAAGAGGGTATCAAGAACGTTTCACTTGTATATGGTGATCTTGGCCGCTGGCTTGAATCCCCAGCTGCATCCGAGTCCGGCCCTGTTGTTACTGAAATCAACTGGGTGCGGAAACCCGGCAGGGGTGAAGTCTCGGTCGCCGACTTTACCAGGGCGCTCTCCGGCAGGGAAAACGCGGTGATTCTCGACGTCCGCACCCCTGAAGAGTGTGAAGCCGGCGCCTTTCCCGGCGCCCTGCATATCCCGCTCGATGAGTTGCCGCGCCGGACCGGCGAGTTGCCCGTAAACAAAAAAATCTATATACACTGCACCACGGGCGCCCGGGCCGAGATGGCCTACCGCCAGCTTATAAAGGATGGATACAGGGCCTATTTCCTGGTGGCGGACATCACCTGCGATGAGGGTGCATGTGAAATAGATGAGTAGAGCAAGATAAAAAAAATGCTGGACTGCTGTGCTCAAAAAAGGTAAGTACAAAAATGTTATCATGACATCGTTGCCCCTCTGTCAGGTGTAAGCACTGATGTTCTGTGGTGACCGTGTTGACCTTGATCTCTGTTTCTGTCCGTGGGGGGCGTGAAGGAAACAGAAAGGATATTGCCGGGAAGGAAGAGAACGAGCCGATTGAGCACCCCCGGGCCGGGGTGTGCCTTTCCCGAATATCCATATCGCTGTACAAGTCGTAAGGACTCACTGTTCAGGAACCTTGAAACCGCCGGGGCGGTGACAATTATTGACACTTGATGTGACGGAACCGGCAGGAAATGTTCCCCGTGGTACAGAACGAACTGAAAAAAATTACCTTTGCATGACATGACTGAACGGCGTTGACAATCTCATTGTGCCCCTTTTTATGAGATCCGTTGAATTTGGTACAAAAATTGAATGAAAATAAAAAGAATAGAACGATACAGTCAGGTTTTAACCAGGAAAAAGATATGAGAGACGTGATTCCAGGTGAACGGGTTGAGGAGAACATCAAGGACGGGGATATGACAGTTATGAAAAGGATGATAAAGATGACTCACGCGTATCGAATTATACTGGTACTCTTGCTGGCCGGTTACCTCCAGGCCTTCGGACCGGATCCGGTCTCGGCGGCAGCCCCGGTAATGCCCGATTTTACCCCGCTTCCAGGTATAGCTGACAGGAATGTGACCCCCGTGGATGTCGCCACCGACGCGCAGGGAAACATATATGTCGCCGATAACAGGCGCGACCGGGTTGTGATCTACACCCCGTCCGGTCGTGTCAGGGCTCTATTGCCGACCGTCTCCTCCCCGGTCTGCCTGGCGGTAGCCGATAATGGTACGGTTTACGTGGGCAGCAAGACGGACGGGAGTGTCACGGCCTACACTTCGTCCGGCTCGTTCAAGCTTGGCAAGGGGACCGGTGAGTTTTCCTGGCCCAGGGACGTACAGGTGGACAGCGCGGGTAACGTCTATGTCGCGGATCTTGGATCCAATGAGGTTCGCGTGTACGGACCCGGTGGCGGTTTTGTGCGTTCAATCGGCACACCGGGCGCCCCCGGCACGGTTATCGGCACCTCCGGTTACGTGAAACCCGGTTCCACCCAGGGAGATGGCGAGCACTGGAATCCCCGTTCCCTGGCCATTAACGAATCCGCCTCGGAAATTATTGTCCTGGACCAGCAGCAGGTATGGGATAAGGACTCGGCCAACCGGGCAGCCAATGGAAGGTTTGTCTACGGCGCCTGGGTAAACGGCACGCGTATCCAGGTGTTTTCCCTGGACGGCACCTTCCTCCGCGCGTACAATATTTTCGGCCATACAAAGGATTCCGGAGAGATATCAGCACCAGCTCAGGTCGCGGTTGACGCGGTTGGCAGGATATATCTTTCCGCCCCGGGTAACAGGAACAAGGTTATGGTGTACGGTGAGGATACCTCTGTTACGCCGTCCGCCCTGGTGTTTCTCGGGGCGATCGATAACAGCGCCGACCCCCTGTTCCTGCCCTCCGGCATCACCATCAGCAGGACCAATATACTCTATGTTGTCAACCGGTTCCGTTCTGAAAAAATATTTGGTGTCCAGGCGTTCGGGCTGGGCGACTTTTCCGCCGCCGTGGTTACGCCGTCCCCGCTTGCATACGAGGCCATCGTTGCCGGCGCCAATCCCGCTGCCCGGTCTGTCACTGTCGAAAACCCCGGTACTGTTGATGTGACCTGGACCGCTGCTACAGATACGCCGTGGGTCAATCTGTCCGCGACGACCGGAACCGTTGCCCCGGGCGCAACATCCGTCCCTCTGGACATAACCGTTGATATTACCGGTATGCAGCCGGGTTCCTATTCCGGCCTTATCACGTTTTCCACGGACAGCGGCCTGGCAGACCAGGTGGAGGTCAGGCTCGAGGTAAAGGAGAACCCGCTGACCGTCACTCCGCAGACCATAACCCTCAACTCCCAGGTAGGCAAAACTCCGACAGCCCAGGATATAACCATTGATTCCACCGCGGGCGAGTTGAGCTGGGAGGCAGGCGCTGATGTCAGCTGGATTACGCTGCATCCCGCTTCCGGCGTGACACCCGCGCCGGTTACCCTGACCGTCGACACGACCGGCATGGCTGAAGGGATCTACAACGCGGTTGTCACAATCGGCCAGGCCGGTTCAAATCCCTGCCCGGTCACCGTGAATGTGACCCTGGTCCTCGATCCCGCGGATACGGTCGTTGAGACTACTCCGACCCTGCCTGAAATCGGGACCGCGGGGATGGATATCAACGGGACCTTCTGGAAGGTTGATCCACTCCAGGTTCCGCAGGGGCTGAACCTCAACGGTGTCTGGGGCAGGGATGATGACCAGCTTGTAATAGTCGGAGACCAGGGTTTTGCGGTCCGGATGGATGATGACGGATTCAAGTCCGTTGAGACTACTGTTACCGAGTCCCTCCGCGCTGTCTGGGGCACTGAAAAGAAGTCCTACTACGCTGTCGGAGATCAGGGATCAATTATCGGTTGCCGGGAAGGCGAGTGCGAGGTTCTCTGCGCCACAGGAGAACCTATGACCGATATATGGGGAACAGTGCGGGTTGAAAAGGTCAGTGACGCGCACAAGAAGCACGGCAAGGAAAAAAAGAAAAAAAAGGGTAAAAAGGAGAAGAAAACCAGGAAAACGTATCAGGTCCTGACAACCGGCGCCCTCGGCACCGTCGCAGACGCGGCCACATGCGGCGTGAATGTTGCCCTTGGCGCGGAACTGCGGTCCAGCTGGGCGGACAGGTTTGATCACGTGTATGCCGTGGGCGATGCCGGCCGGATGTTCGTCTTTGACGGCTCTGACTGGACCAGTGAAAACATCAACACCTCCAACGCCCTGAACGCCGTCTGGGGTCGTAACCGTAACGACATTTTTGTCGTTGGGGACGCCGGCGTTGTGTATCATAATGACGGCAGCGGCTGGACCGGAATGAATTCCGGAACCTTTGAAAACCTGTACGGCGTATGGGGCGCTGAAGAAGGAGTAGTGTACGCGGTGGGTGACAGGGGGACCGTCCTTGCCTATGAAAATGGTGCATGGTCAACTGTCATGACGGGAGGTACCGATACGGTCCTGCGAGATGTCTGGACGTCCGATGACAATGTCGTGGTTGCGGTTGGCGACAACGGGACAGTCCTTACCGGTATCGGACCCCATGGCGATTAAATCCATAGGTGCGGGTACGGTGATGCGTGGAAAAAGGATGCGGGGAGAGACGGGAATTTTGAATATGACTTGGGCCACACGATATAAAAAACCTGGGAAGGGAATGAACATGTCATTGCAAAGAAATGTAGAGAAGATCAGGACATTGACTCTGGCGCTCATAATCGGTGCGATAGCTTCGACTGCCTATGCCGTAGGCCCGCCACACGATGCAAGCAACTCCATAGGCTGCCTGAGCTGCCATGACATGACATCGTCAGACCCGAGGCATATTGTCAATATCGTCGGTACTCCCAGTTCTGTCGATGATACGGCCTACAACAACAAGTGCTTGTCATGTCATACAAATGACGGCACTGGTACCGGTCCTCTCCTCATGTTAACCCACTCCAGCAATACCACCTCAACCACCTATGGTAACTGGGCGGTTGAATGTTTTGTCTGTCATAACATCCACGATAACGACCAGGGACAATGGCCTGCGAACCCCCTGATCAGAAAAAGGATTAACCTTGCCGAGATTCAGAATGCCGGTAAAACCGGAATCAAAACGGTTACGTTCAACGGCGCCAATTTTACGGACGCTAACGGCAACGGCCTCTGCCAGGTCTGCCATACCCAGACTCAGTATTACAGGAATGACGGAACAGGTGCCACCCATAACCCGGGGGGGGTTTGCACAACCTGTCACGGCCATGGCGCCGGATTTGTCGGCGGTGCTGTCCATACTGATTTTCTTGCCAATGACAGCCAGACCGGTGACCCGACTGTTCAGTGCTCAAACTGTCATACAAACTATGATACCAGTCCCGAAAATCAGCATGCCGGCGCGGGAGCGCACACGAACTGCCAGGTGTGTCATACCTCGACACCGCCCGATCTTTTTGACAATACCTTTGCCACCAACGACGGTCAGATTGATGACGACGGCAATTCCATGTTTGCCAACCTGACGTCCGCTGGTTATCAGAACGTTGGGACAGGCCGGATTACAGATTCCGACGGTACCGCAATTGACGGTACCGGCGGAGACGGAATTTTTACCAAGATCAAGTGCGGCGTCTGCCACGCAGCCAAGCCTGATGCGCTTGCAAATGCCACCCACGGCGGCCACGCCGCCAACCATTTTGGCTGGGATTCAAACTGCGCGGATTGCCACAGCGCGACCCCTGCTTCACCGACCGAGGTGGTCGTCAGGGACATTCACGGCAACACCTGTACGATATGCCATGATACGTCCGGCGGTCCTGCCGACGCGACGAACAACAAGGCCGGAGATCCTGCCAACGGCATAGACGGCGACGCTACCCTGGCAGAAGGAGCTGCCGCGGCAACTCCTAAATTTGATCCGGCCATCTATACCTGTACCAAGTGTCATGCCATCGGCGGCGGCAGCAATAACGCCGCCACCATTGGCGGCATTCACCACGACAACAAGACCGACGGCTATCCCGTGGTCGAGGCCAACTGCACGGCCAAGTGTCATAATGTCTCCGGCCACGAGGGTGATCACACCACATTTGTCGGCGACACCACAAACTGCAACACCTGTCATACCGCCACCGCTGGCACCACAACCGGGGTGCCCATCAGCAGCGCGGACAACAAGGTTCACGACGGTTGCACGTCCTGTCACCAGATTGCGCCGCAGACCGCGGCCAACGGTCAGTTGAGGGCTGTCACCGCCCCCGGAGGCGCCGGAAACATCTCCGCCGGTGACTGCAACAACTGTCACGGCGCCTACTTCCCGAATCATGCCAACCCGGACACGCTCCATACCGCCAATCCCCCTGACCTGACCACGGTCGCCCCGTGCTCGAGCTGTCATACCGGCCCCATGATTACCGCCACCACGGCCTCGCAGCCCAACCAGGGCACCCATGAGAACAACTGCGAGAACTGTCATAACATCACCAACGGCGCCCGGGTTGACGGTTCCGCCAACGCGAACAGCTACGGCGGCACCGCGATCAACGTCGGTGACGCCACCATCGCCGCCGCGCCCGGCTGGACCTGCGCCCAGTGTCACGGTCCCAATGGCCAGTACTTTGACGCCCATCGCCATACACATACCTTTACTCCGTCCACCGGTTGTGTTGACTGCCACGGCAATGGTGTCACGGGCACCGACGCCCGCCAGGCTGTCACCGCTCCGTTTGTCACCACCGGTGAAGTCCATGCCGCGGCCGGCTGCGCCACCTGTCATGATCTTGATGCCACCCCGACCGGCGCCCTGATCGGCTCCGCCGTCGGCAACGCCGGCGCCACCGGATGTGTCGACTGTCACTCCACCGGCTGGACCACCATCCATACATCCGCCGAGTCCAAGGGCAATGTCGATCACGCCACCGCCCGGGTCACCGGCGCTGCCGCCTGTACCCAGTGCCACGGCAACCCGACCCCGGCCTCGTCCAATGCCCGCGACGCCCAGGCATCGCCGTTCATCGTGACCGGTGATGTCCACGAGGGCGGCTGTACTCTCTGCCATACCGG
>JAJRTB010000161.1 GCA_024278495.1 Deltaproteobacteria bacterium | reverse complement strand
TTGCTCAAGGGTGCCCCCTGAAATGGTTATCATCTTCTCGTCCTCTGTCAGTAACTGGTAGGAGCCGTCGGCACGGAGGCCGGCTCCGGTGCCATGCACGAAAACCCCGTCTCCACGGTCCCAGCGCACCCTTTTGCCGGCTAGGAAGTCGCGCTCCTGCCAGAGATGCCGAACTTCCTCGCGCAATTCCATCAGATCTTCAGCATACCTGCGTAATGACACGATTATCCGGGTCACCAGGTTTTCAAGCTCATACTCACTGCCCGTCTCATAATATAACGAGGTTACAGTTTCCCGCAAGGATTGGGGGAAAGTATCAGGCCGGGAATTGATATTGAGGCCCATGCCGATGACAACGTACGGAATACGCGGCTCACAACTGGTGAACGGAGCGGTTTCAGTCAGGATTCCGCCAAGCTTTCGTCGGCCGATATACAGATCATTGGGCCATTTGAGCTCAATTTTTATGTTGGCTGTGATTTCAAGAACTCTGCAACAGGCGACTCCAGCCGCGATGGTCAGGTAGGGCACAAGTTCAGGCTCAAGAAGTGGCTGCAGGAGCAGGGAAAAGTAGAGGCCCCCCGGTGGGGAAACAAATGTTCGGGAACGGCGTCCACGACCTCCTGACTGCTCACCCGCCCAGACAACGGTCCCATTGGCTGCACCGGCGGCACCCATATCCAGGAGCAGGAGATTGGTGGATGGGAGCCGGTCATACCAGAATATTTCGTAATCAGGTGAGGGAGAAGACACGCTCTGCTTTCCTGGTGCCTGGCGAGGCCGCTGCAGACTTCTGAATCCGTGCCGGCAGGAGGCGTATCTGATCACGGGGGTAATACTCCTGCGTTTTCATTACCTCGGTATTGTAACCTGGCACTGGCGCCGCAGATTCGCGCAACCGTTCCTGGCCGCAGGTAAGCGACCGCAGGGAGACTCCGATAGCCGACTATGCGGGCAAAAGTGCGCCTCTGCGAAGATGCGGTGCCTGTAACGAGTTACCAGAAGGCTGCATGTGAGTCGTTACAGAGTTTGTACCAATGCGGTTGTCTCTGCCAGAAATTTGTGAGTGGTGACACCACGGCTGGACGCGTGAACAGGTCATCGGTACAGCGATTCACCCATGCTGCCCTGCGGGGGGCCACCTACGGCCCATCTGGAAGCGCCCGGACCATGGTGCATTGCGATCTATGGCCCAGCGGTCCCGCCAGATGCCGGCTCCGCTATGGGTGAATACGCACGGATACAGGTGCCTCAAAAAAAAAGCAGAGATCTGTTGATCTCTGCTATTCAGCCATACAGAAAGGGAGGGAGGGAACCGGGAAGGATTAATTGATCCCCTCATCACCCTCTTCATCCTTGATGCGACTCGGGACTGCGTACATGGTGGTCGAACCGGATGACCAGAACATAAGTTTGCCTTCACGAACAAGTTCGTTGGCAATATTCTTTATCATACGCGGTTTTGCATCAGGATCGCACTTATAGAAGTCCTTGACATACAGCTGGGGTTTAGGGGCCTTCTCAGCCTTCTGAATCATAGCTTCTTTCAATTCTTCTTTACTCAGAGCCATTATACGGCCTCCTTTAAATAGGTGAGTTGAAGCAACACCCGGCTCCGGGAGGAGCCGGGTGTCTTACAGGCGAACTTAACCGGTATACTTGGCGGTCGCGTTCGTGTATTTAAACTGGGTTGTTGTGCGCCATGTGTCGTACGCCAACCGGTAATCATCAACACACTTGTCTGTAAACGGAATGTTGCACTTCTCGAAGAATTTCTCCCAGCCGATCCGCTCGGCCCACTCGCCGACACGCTCGTATTTCCTGGCGTCCTTGGCGTAAACCTCGAGGATATTCTTCACAGCCTCTACAACCTCGGGCCAGCGCGGCGTGTTGTTGGGCAGGAACGGGATAACCATCTTGGAGAATTTCGGGGCCGACCTGGAGTTGGAAACCTTGCCGCCAACCAGGATGGCGATGCCGTCACCCTCGGGATCAGCCAGAGGCATGGCCGGACACATGGTGTAGCAGTTACCGCAGAACATGCAGCGCTCCACGTTAACCTTGACCGACTTGATCTCCTCGCCATTCACCTCGGCCTTGGCAGGCTTGATGGCGCCGAGCGGACAGGCGGCAATGGCAAGGGGCAGCTCGCAGACACCGGTAATACGCTCGTGGTCAATCATGGGCGGCTTACGATGAACACCCAGCAGGGCGATATCGGATGCATGGACGGCGCCGCACATGTTGAGGCAGCAGGCCAGGGCAATACGAACCTGGGCAGGAAGCGTCATCGAGGTGAAGTAGTCAAACAACTCGTCCATAACGGCCTTGACCGGGCCGGACGCATCAGTTGCAGGAGTGTGGCAATGGACCCAGCCCTGGGTGTGAACGATGTTGGTCACACCGGCGCCGGTGCCGCCGACCGGGAATTTGTTGCCCCGGCTCTTGAGATCATCGATCAGCGGCTGCACCTTATCCCTGGAGTCAACCATGAACTCAACGTTGTTCCGGGTGGTAAAGCGGAGATAGCCGTCACAATGCTTGTCAGCGATATCGCACATCTCCCGGATCAGCTCGATGGAAATGAGCCGGGCGGAACCGACACGAACGGTGTAGCACTCGTCGCCGGTCTCGGACACATGAACCAGAACACCGGGCTCAAGGATCTCGTGATAAAGCCATTTACCCTTGTTATTTGCAATAACCGGCGGCAGGAATTTGCTGTAATGTGGGGGACCAAGGTCCGTAATTCTTCCTTCCATCGGATTATTCGGATCGTAACCCATGATAGAACCTCCTTGTGTATATAAAAAAGATTATAGCTTCTTACGTTAAACAGTCGATCACGACCACTTCCTACATGGCGTTCCGCTTACGGAACTCCTTGATGTCACGCTCAAAACCACCCTCAACCTCTTCTTCCTTCCAGAAGACATAAGGATTGGAGCGGGGCTCCTTGACATGCTGCGGAGTGGGCTCGATCCCCATAACCTCGAGGAAGGTCGGCAGGCCGACACGCTGCATGGTCTCGCCGACACGCTCACGGTTCTTACCGACTTCCATCCACCAGTCCCAGACGTTCTCGATGATATCAATAACATCCTGGAAATCGTTCTCCTTGTCGACCTTGACAAAGGGGATGACCATGGTGCCGAACTGGGCGCCGTCGAGGATCGGAGCCTTGGCGCCGATGCAGACGGTCGCGCCCATTTCCGTGCCGGGACGCAGAGCGCGCGGCATGACATTGATGCAGTGCATGCAGCGGGTACACTCGGAGTTGTCGATCTTCAGCTCATCGCCTTCCATCCACATGCAACCGGTCGGGCAGAGATCCAGGACCTCTTTCCTGATATCGAACGCGCCCCAGTCCCGGCCGCTGTGGGATCCACCGTTGGCAGGGTAATTACCTGCCATGTACTCCTTGACCGCGGCCTGGTCGATACGGATGTCATCCTTCCAGGTGCCGATCAGGGCAAAGTCTGAACGGGCGATCGCGGCAACACAGTCGTTCGGGCAGCCGGAGAATTTGAATTTGAACTTGTAGGGGAAAGCCGGACGATGGATCTCATCCTGATAATGCATGGTCAGGGCGTAACAGACTTCCTGGGTGTCATAACAGGCCCACTCGCAGCGGGACTGGCCCAGGCAGCAGGACGGCGTCCTGAGGTTGGAGCCGGAACCGCCGAGATCCTGACCAAGGTCATGGGTCAGGTCCCAGAACAGGGGTTCCAGATTCTCGGTCCGGGTTCCCAGCAGGACCAGGTCGCCCGTGGATCCGTGCAGGTTGGTCATGCCCGACCCATACTTGTCCCAGAGGTCACAGATGGCCCGCAGGTTCTCGGTGGAGTAGTACTTGGAAGCAGGCTGGTTAAGGCGAACGGTGTGAAAATGCTCCACCCCGGGGAACTGCTGCGGCACGTCTGAATAACGGCCGACGATACCGCCGCCGTACCCGAAGACACCGACGATGCCGCCGTGTTTCCAGTGGGTGATCCTGTCTTTGAACGAAAGCTCGAGCTGCCCGAGAATATCATACACTTCAGGCTTTTTCTCGGCCATCCGCTTCATATCGGTGACAAAACTCGGCCACGGACCGCTTTCAAGCTGATCCAGCAAGGGGGTATCATGCTTTGGCATCTGTATTCCTCCTAATAAATACGGTTTATATTATGGCTAAATATTACTTATACCTCAACAGGGAACTGCAACTGCGGATAGACCGACAAAGGTTCGCGTACCTATTGAATCCTCATTCAGTCTGATGAACTTATCCGTCCACAAGCCCTTTGTCAACAAAAAATCGAACTGGCCGATCGCCTCTGAATAACGATTCATTACCCTGCCTTTTTCAGGAAGCCGCACGCCTCAAGAAGAGCATGCTCAGCCGGGTCGGAATCCTGCCCGGCCGGCGCCCGGCTTCCCTGCGCTTCAATCGCGTTCAGGAGGCGGATGGCCAGGTTCTTGCCAAGCTGTACCCCCTCCTGATCAAAGGAATTGATATTCCAGCAGAACCCCTGAAAGATGATCTTGCTCTCATACAAGGCCAGGAGGGCCCCCATGGTGCGGGGCGTCAGCCGCTCGCCCAGCAGGACCAGACCCGGCCGGTTGCCGGCAAAATTTCTGTTCGGATTCCCGTCACGACGTCCCCGGGCCAGGGCCAGGACCTGGGCCAGCATATTGGCAACCAGTTTTTCCTGGGACGTGGTCCCCTGCACCACCGCGTCCCGGCCGAACTGGCTCTGCCGGAAACCGATAAACTCCACCGGCACAACCGTTGTGCCCTGGTGCAGCAGCTGGTAGAATGCGTGCTGGCCGTTGGTGCCGGGTTCGCCCCAGACCACCGGGCCGGTCGCCCAGGTCACCGGCTGACCGCTACGGCTGACGGACTTGCCGTTACTCTCCATGTCGCACTGCTGCAGATGCGCCGGGAACCTCGCCAAGGCCCTGCTGTAGGGCAGAACCGCCACCGTGTCGCATCCCAGAAAGTTCCGGTTCCAGATCCCGAGCATGGCCATGAGCAGAGGAATGTTCCGCCTGATATTCCGCTGCTCGGCGGCCCTGTCCATCTCGTGCGCCCCGTTCAGGATATCGACAAAGGCATCATACCCGAGGGTGAACCCCAGGGTAACGGCGCCCACCATGGAAGTCACACTGTAGCGACCGCCGATATAATCAAACATGTGAAAGGAGGCCAGATAGTTGTCCGGATTGTCCATGGGGCTGCCCGCCCCGGTCACCGAGACGAGGTGGCGGCCCGGATCCAGCCCGGCCCCGGCCAGGGCGTCACGCACCAGCTGTTCATTGGTCAGGGTCTCCAGCGTGGTGCCGCTCTTGGAAACGACGTTGAACAGGGTCCGGGAAAGATCAAGGTCGGCCAGAACCGCGGCCGCGTCATCCGGATCCACATTGGCCAGGAAACGGGCACTGCGTCCCTGCCGCTCATACTTTTTCAGAGCCAGGTACAGGGCCCGGGGCCCGAGGTCGGAACCGCCGATGCCGATCTGCACCATGGTGGTGAACGCCTCACCCTTTTCATTAACAACCAGACCCCGGTCCAGGTCATCCAGAAAACCGCGCAACCGGTCAAGCTGCTGCCGGGCCCGGGCGCTTGCCTCGCCATGGCAGGGGCTGTCGGTAAAGATATCACGGACAGCCGTATGCAGAACCTGGCGGTTTTCGCTTTCCACCCCTTCAATGCGGTTCACGACCGCGCCCTCTTTGGCTGCCAGAAACTTGTCCACCACCCCCGCCTCATCGGCCAGGTCCTGCAGCCCGTCCAGCACGGCGTCGTCAACGCGCTGGGTCGCGTACAGACAGTCAAAGCCGCAGGAGGACAGGCGATAGTCTTCAACCCTTCGCGCATCCAGGGCGCCGGGGAGGGTCAAGTCAAAGGGGGCGCGGGCAAGCTGGCGCAGACGGGTGACCGCGGCAAGTTCGGAAAAGTCTCGATATTCCATCAAATTTTCCTGCTCCGTCAAAACCCGGCCAACTGCTTCAGCTCCGCTATCCGGGCCGGATATTCACCACAGCCGAAGATGGCGGAGCCGGCCACGAATATATTGGCGCCGGCCTCGGCAATCCGGGCAATGGTGGCCGGACTGACGCCGCCGTCAATCTCGATACCCGCCTTACTGTTGATCGCGTCAAGCATGGCCCGGAGCTTCCGGGTCTTGGCCAGGGACGATTCGATAAAGGACTGGCCGCCGAAGCCGGGGTTGACGCTCATCAGCATGACCAGGTCCACGTCCGGCAGGATCTCGTCAAGGGTGTTCAGCGGGGTGGCCGGGTTCAGGACAACTCCCGCCTTTTTGCCCAGGTCCCTGATCTGGTGAACGGTACGGTGCAGGTGCGGACACGCTTCCACGTGCACGGTGATCCAGTCGGCGCCGGCCTCGGCAAAATCACGGACATAGCTCTCGGCATCAATGATCATCAGGTGCACGTCCAGGGGCAGTTCGGTTATGCGGCGCACCGCCCGGACCACCAGGGGACCTAT
>JAJRTB010000160.1 GCA_024278495.1 Deltaproteobacteria bacterium | reverse complement strand
CTCAGGATTCACATCATAGGTGCCCCAGCTGGTCAGCTTGAACTCCACGCCCCTGTCGGCAGTATGGTTGACGTTCTGACTGATGGCCGGAATAAGCGCGTCCGCCTCTATGACAAAATTCGAGCCCTCCATGGGCACAGGCCGACGTCTGCCGGATTCGTCCGGTTCGCCAAGCTCCATGCGGATACACTCGACCCCGGTCAGTTTGCCGTTTTCGGAACGTATCTTGACCGGCGCGGCCAGCATCTCGATCCTGACCCCCTCTTCCTCAAGATGGTGAATCTCGGCCCTGGAGGCGGGCATCTCCTCTTTGGAGCGCCGATAAAGGATAAAAACATTATCAGATCCCTTGCGCAGGGCGGTGCGGGCCACGTCTATGGCCACGTTGCCGCCGCCGACAACCACGACGTTTTTGCCGATGTCCAGGTCTTCGCCGGTCAGGACTCTCCGCAGATAATCAACACCGTGCATGACACCTTCGGAGCTCTCCTCGTTGTCAAGACCGAGTTTGCGGCTGTCATGGGCGCCGACACCAAGGAAGACGGCATCAAAACCCTCGTTTTTCAAATCCTCAAGTGTCTTGTCCCGGCCTATGGTCACACCCGTCCTGATCTCCACGCCGCAGTTTTTCAGGGCGTACAGCTCCGAGCCGATAATATCCCTGGGCAGCCGGTAATGGGGGATACCAACCGAAAGCATGCCGCCAAAGACCGGCAAACTTTCAAAAATAGTACACGCATATCCTTGATGGGCCAGGTAAAAGGCAACGGTAATACCAGCCGGCCCCGAGCCGACAATGGCGATCTGCCTGTCACGGGTGCGTTTGCAGGGTTTGAAAAGGCTCTTCTGGTTCAGGACCATCCAGTCCACCAGATAACGCTCCAGCATGCCGATGGCGACCGGATCACCCTTTTTGCCACGGATACAGGCTCCCTCGCACTGGAATTCATGGGGACAGACCCGGGAGCAGACCGCCGGCATGGTGCTGGTTTCCCGGATCTTCCAGTAACCTTCCTCAAACTTCTTCTCGCGCAGCAGCCTGATAAAGGCGGGGATATCATTGCCGATGGGACAGCCGTCCACGCAGGCCGGTTTTTTACACTGCAGGCAACGATTGGCCTCAAGGATAGCGGTCTCCTCGTCATAGCCCAAGGTCACTTCCTTGAAGTTTGTGATGCGCTCGGCAGGATCAAGCTCTTTGGGAGCCTGACGGGGTATCTCCATACGTTCCTTCGGTTTCATGGTTTCTCCTGGTCCTGTACTGATAAATCATCAACTGCGATCTTGATCGCCCCGTTGCGCGCCCGGTGCAGAGGCGACAAAATGTCCCCGGCCGTATTGTCTTCACGACGCACGGAATACTTATCTAGCAGATATTCCGTTTGTCAGCAAGCATCTACGGCGGTGAGGCACAACAAAAAAGGCCGCCCTGAGGGGCGGCCCTTGTACTCTTTTTTCGTTCGGCTCTACTGGCGGGCCAGCTCAGCCGCTCTCAACCTGGCCATTGCACGCTGCAGGGCTGCCTCGGCCCGGGCACGGTTAAGTTTTTCCGACTTCTGGAGAGCCTCGGCAAGCCGCTTTTCAGCCCGCTCCTTGGCCAGCATGGCCCGTTCCACATCAATATCCTGGCCAAACTCGGCGCTCTCCACCAGAAAGGTAATCCGATTGTTGGAAACCTCGGTAAAACCGCCGCTGACCATAAGGTAATGGTCCTTTTTATCCTTCTTATAGCTCAAGGTGCCGGTTTTGATGGTACTGAGGAACGGCGAGTGATTGGCGAGCACACCAAACTCACCACCGTGACCGGGCGCGGTGACAATATCAACTTCATCACTGACAACAGGACCGGTCGGTGTTACGACTTCAAGATGAATCTGTGCCATGTATTACTCCCTGGGCTGACGTCTTCAGTCTTTGGTTCAGTCTTAGTCTTCGACCGTACTTGCCTTGGCAACGGCTTCATCGATATTGCCGACCATGTAGAAGGCGTTCTCCGGCAGATCGTCGTGCTTGCCGTCAAGGATCTCCTTGAAACCGCGAACAGTGTCCTCTACCTTGCAGTATTTACCGGGTGTTCCGGTAAAGACCTCGGCAACATGAAAGGGCTGGGAGAGAAAACGCTGGATCTTACGGGCCCGGGCAACGGTAATCTGGTCTTCCTCGGCCAACTCATCCATACCGAGGATGGCAATGATGTCCTGCAGCTCCTTGTACTTTTGCAGGGCGACCTGCACACCGCGAGCGGTCTGGTAATGTTCCTCGCCGACCACGTTGGGATCCAGAATGCGGGAGGTGGAGTCAAGCGGATCAACCGCCGGATAGATACCAAGAGATGCGATCTGGCGGGAAAGAACAACGGTGCCGTCAAGATGGGCAAAGGTGGTTGCCGGAGCCGGATCGGTCAGGTCATCCGCGGGGACGTACACACACTGGACCGCGGTAATGGACCCCTTGTTGGTGGATGTAATGCGCTCCTGCAGGGCGCCAAGGTCGGTGGCCAGGGTGGGCTGGTACCCCACGGCAGAGGGAATACGGCCAAGCAGGGCGGATACCTCGGAGCCGGCCTGGGTAAAACGAAAGATATTGTCGATAAAGAGGAGCACGTCCTGGCCCTCCTCGTCACGGAAATACTCCGCCGCGGTCAGGCCGGTCAGGGCAACCCGGGAACGGGCGCCAGGGGGCTCGGTCATCTGGCCGTAAACCAGGGCCGCCTTGGGCAGGACACCGGATTCCTTCATCTCCATGTAGAGGTCGTTCCCCTCGCGGGTCCGCTCACCTACACCGCAGAAGACGGAGATACCGCCATGCTGCATGGCAATGTTGTTTACCATCTCCATCATGATAACGGTCTTGCCGCAACCGGCGCCGCCAAACAGTCCCATCTTGCCGCCGCGGGGAAAGGGGACCAGCAGGTCGATAACCTTGATACCGGTTTCAAGAACGTTAACCTCGGTATCCTGCTCAGTGAACTGGGGAGCCTCGCGATGAATGGGCATCTTTTTGTCAGAGTTGATCTCACCCATGCCGTCAACAGGGCGTCCGACCACGTTCATGATCCTGCCAAGGGCCGGAGCGCCGACAGGAATCTCAATGGGGGCACCGGAATCCCGAACATCCATGCCCCGTACCAGTCCGTCGGTCTGGTCCATGGCAACACAGCGACACACGTTGTCACCGAGATGCTGGGCCACCTCGATAACAAGATTATCAGGTGTGTCATCGATGGCCGGGTTGGTCACAAACAGGGCGTTCATAATCTCCGGCAGATCCCCCGATTCAAACTCAACATCAACAACCGGTCCAATAACCTGTATAATTTTTCCTACTCTTGCGTCACCCATTTGCAATGGTCTCCTCTGTCTATTGTATATACTGACTTTGTTCTTAAATTCTGATTATCCTTTCAACGCCTCGGCGCCGCCGACAATATCCATCAGCTCACTGGTAATGGCGGCCTGCCTGGCCTTGTTGTACAACTGGGTCAGTTCATGGATCATGTCCTTGCAGGCACTGGTGGCGTTATCCATCGCCGTCATCCGGGCGGCGTGTTCGCTTGCCCCGACTTCCAGCATGGCATGGTAGATCTGAACGTTCATATACAGCGGCAACAGAACCTCCATGATTTCACCTGGTTCCGGCTCAAATGTATAGGCGCCGCTTATCTCTGTTTTTTCATCCTCTTCTGCCGCCTCAACCGGCCTGATGGGCAGGAGGTGGAGAACCTCGGGCTTCTGCACGGCTACCGAATGGAATTTGCCGTAAACAACCTGAACCTCGTCACTGTCGCCGGCCATGAAGTTCTCGGCAATATTCATGGAAATCTCACGGGCATTAAACATCTGGAAGGTGCCCATGATATCTTCAAAACCGGCCCGAACCTTGCCGGTCTTGCGAAAATACTGGGCGCCCTTCTTGCCGACGCAGATAAGGGAGACCTTTTTCCCCTCAGCCTCGTACCGATGCATCATCTTTTCGGCCGTGGAAATAATATTGGAGTTGAAGCTGCCGCAAAGACCCCGGTCAGAGGTGACAATGACAAGCTCAACGGTCTTGACGTCGCGGACCTCCATCAGGGGGAGAGTGGCCGCATCCATGCCCGCGGAAAGATTTGACATGGCAGCGGCAAACTTCTGGTTATAGGGACGGAATTTTTCCATCTTTTCCTGGGCGCCGCGCAGCTTGGCCGAGGCGACCATGTTCATCGCCTGGGTGATCTGCGAGGTCTTCTTGACACCCTCAATCTTATCTTTTACGTCCTTGAGTCCTGGCATGGGATACTCTCCTTATTCTTAGTTGAGTCCCTTTGTCGCCTTGAACGTCTCACCAAAGGTGGTCAAAGCCTTTTTCATTTTTTCTTCCAGCTCAGAGGAAATCTCTTCCTTTTCCTTAAGCTCGCTGAAGATCGAGGGTTCATTGGCTTCGATGAACGTGTACAGCTCCTGCTCATAGTCAGCCAGAGTATCCACGGGCAGTTCATCAAGATACCCGTTGGCGCCCGCAAACAGGATGGTGACCTGTTTTTCCATGGACAGGGGCTGGTACTGGGGCTGCTTGAGAATCTCGACCAACCGCTCACCACGGGTCAACTGGGCCTGGGTGGCGGCGTCGAGATCAGAGCCGAACCCGGCAAAGGCGGCCAGCTCGCGATACTGGGCCAGGTCGAGACGCAGGGTGCCCGCAACCTGTTTCATGGCCTTGACCTGGGCGGCGCCGCCAACCCGGGAAACGGAAAGACCAACATTGATCGCCGGACGGACACCGGCAAAAAAGAGGCTCGGCTCAAGATAGACCTGACCGTCGGTAATGGAAATAACGTTGGTCGGAATATAGGCGGAAACGTCACCGGCCTGGGTTTCAATGATAGGCAGAGCAGTCAGGGAACCGGCTCCGAGCTCGTCGCTTACCTTGGCGGCGCGCTCAAGCAGGCGTGAATGGTTAAAGAAAATATCGCCGGGGAAGGCCTCACGGCCCGGGGGACGACGAAGCAGCAGGGAGAGTTCACGATAGGCAACCGCCTGCTTGGAGAGATCATCGTAAATGATCAGGGCGTGCTGGCCGTTGTCACGGAAATACTCACCCATGGCGCAACCGGCAAAAGCTGAAATGTACTGCATCGGCGCCGGATCTGACGCACACGCCGCGACGACTGTGGTATAATCCATGGCGCCGTTCTTGCGCAGGGCCTCGACCACAAGGGCAACGGTTGATTTTTTCTGTCCGATGGCGACATATATGCAATGGACATCAGTATCTTTCTGGGCGATAATGGCGTCTATGCAGACAGCCGTCTTGCCGATCTGGCGATCACCAATGACCAGCTCACGCTGGCCGCGACCCACAGGAGTCATGGCGTCGATCGCCTTGAGACCGGTATAGCAGGGCTCATGGACACTCTTCCGGGCGATAACACCGGGAGCAAGAACTTCGATCTTACTGGTCTGTTTGGCATTGATGGGGCCCTTGCCGTCAATGGGCTGCCCGATACCATCAACAACGCGGCCCTCCATTTCAGGGCCTACCGGCACCTCGGCGATCCTGCCGGTCCGCTTGACAATGTCGCCTTCCTTGATGTGGCGGACATCGCCAAGGACCGCGCAACCGACGTTGTCCTCTTCAAGGTTCAAGGCCAGCCCGTAAATACCGCCCGGGAACTCGAGAAGTTCCATGGCCTGGCAGTTTTCAACGCCATACACACGCGCGATACCGTCACCAACCGAAAGGACAGTCCCTGTTTCCTTCAGGTCGATGTCGCTCTCGTAACCCGCAATTTGATCCTTGATGATCTGACTGATTTCCGACGCTTTAATCTGCATTTGACTATTCTCTCCCCTTGATAGATTCTTTTAATCCATTAAGTTGTGTTCGTATACTTCCATCGAGGACCAGGTCTCCCACCTTGGCAATAATGCCGCCGATGATTGAGGGATCGACCTCGGTTTCCAGAATGACCTTGTTGCCGGTAATCTTCTCAAGCGTTGCCTGAACCTTGGCCTGCAGGTCGCTGTCGAGTTCAATTGCGGAAACAACGGTCCCGTGACTGATATTTTGAGCCGCATCAACCATGAGTCGCATCTCATGGGCAATGTCAGGCAGAATTCCAGCCCTGTGTTTTTCCACCAGCAACTCCAGGAAAGCTGCCAGTATGGTATCGGCCTGAGCCGCCTCCGCCACACTGGCCATGGCCTTCTTCCTGGCCTCCAGCGGATAGAGAGGGTTTACCAGTGATTCACCCACCTCCGGGCTCTCGGCAAAGAGGTCGGCGATGGCGGTCAACGCCTCGCTGTAGACCTCAAACTTATTCTCCTGCCGGCCAAGCGAAAACAAGGCCTTGGCATATCGACGCGCTAATATTGTCTGTTTCACTGTACCGCACCCACCCTGTCAAGATACTGTTCGGTTATTTTGACCTGATCTTCAGGAGTCAGGTTGTTCATTATCAACTCTTCAGCCATGATCGCCGCCTGGTCCGCAATTTCATCACGCAGGGCGCGTTTGGCATCGACAATCTCGGCCTGGATGGCAGCCTCAGCCTGACGCCTGATGTCTTCCGCGGCCTTTTCAGCGTCTTCAAGGATCTTGGTCTTTTCGTTCTCAGCCTGAGCAATGGCCCGCTGAACCACAACCTCCATTTCCTTTTCCATGCCGGCCAGACGTTTTTCAAACTCCCTGTAGGACTGTTCAGCCTCATCGCGCTTGCGCCGCAACTCTTCGAGCTCAGTGATAACCTGTTGCCGGCGACCGGCAAGGGCGTTGGCAATGGGTTTGGCCAGGAACTTGATCAGGATGACCAGAAGGGCGATAAAGTTGGCGGTCCGCCAGAACAGATCCTTGAGCTTGGCCGGGGTTATGGACTTGGCCTTGCCGTGACCGCCTTCGGCGGCTGCTCCATGCCCCTCGACAGCCGCCGCGCCATGTCCGTCGGAAGCCGCGACAGCATGACCTCCGTCTGCGGCTGCCTCAACCTGGGACGCGCCGTGACCGGCTCCTCCGGCGGACGATGCCAGGGCAAAGGTGCCGCAGGCCAGAAATATGATCAGTACAAGCGGGAGAACGAATTTCGTCAGTATACCCCTCATGCTTCCAGGCTCCTTCCAAGAATCTTTCCTGCCATCTCTTTGGCAAAATCTGACGCGCCGTCAAGCAGCTCCTTGCGGGCGGCCTCAACCTGAGCGCGTATCTCAGCCAGCTGTTTTTCCTTTTCACTGTCCGCTTCGGAGCGGATGGCGGCTATTTTTTCATCACCGGCAGCCTGGGCCTCACTGCGGGCGCTGTCAAGTGCCTCCTTGGCCCTGGCACTGGCTTCCCGCATCTTTTTATCCACCTCTTTCTGCCGATGACGGGCGTTCTGCTCAAACTGCTCAACATCCTTGTTCAGCGAATCCAGCGTATCCCTGCGTTTCTCCAGGATAGACTGCACCGGTTTATAGAGAATATGGTTCAGCACGACCATCAAAACGATCATGTTGATGATATGAATAACAAGGGTGATATCTATCGTGATCATTCCAACTACTCCTGATTACTCAAAAAATGTTGGTTTTCGCCCAAACAAAGTGAATGATGGTTCAGCATACGCAGTGGATAACTACTGAAAAAACGGCCGCCTGTCAAATGGTTTTTTTGCAAAAAAACCTGTCATTTTCCACTGGACTCTGGCGCTATTTCATCCAGTGCAGTACACCTGCCGGGCCGATAAAACCTTATTTTTTCTACACCCGGGCAGATGCGGGTACTGATTTCCCTGCATCTCGAAAACGCATCTGGTCACGTGGGCACCCCCTGCGTTTTCATTACCCCGGCATTGTGACGAACTCGTAAAAAGTCGAAAATCCTGGCTGAGTACTACGATAATTCAACCAGTTACAACGCTGAACCGTCGGTTTCGTGACTTTTTACGAAACCGACAATTGTAACTTGTCGCGGGAACGGTTCACGATCCGGTCAGGCCGGCCTGTCCGCCAAGCCAGGCAACCAGACGCTCCATGCCCTGCTGTGTGCTCACCTGTGGGGTGTACCCCAGGATGTCCCCGGCCCGACGGGGAGAAAACCAGTGGGACAGGGCCAGCTGCTCGGCCAGGAACCTGGTCATCCTCGGCTCTTCCCGCCTGCCCGTGAGCCGGTACACGGTTTCGAGCAGCCAGCCGATTCGAAAAGCGGTCCGGGCCGACACCTTCTTGTCCGGGCGGGGGATATTGACCCGGTCAAACAACTCATTGATCCACTGCCAGAGGACCACCGGCTCCCCCTGGGAGATGAAAAAGGGGAGTCCGGCCGCCGTGCCTGAATGCTCAAGGTTGAGTCCGGCCAGCAGGTGCGCGTCGGCCACGTTGTCTATATATGATATGTCCACCCTGTTTACACCATTGCCCACGATCCTGAGACGGCCGCTGCGTCCCTGCCGCAGCAGCCGGGGAATAATCTGGGTATCTCCGGGGCCCCAGACCAGGTGCGGCCGGAGGGCGCAGGTGCGCAAGGATGAAGAGTTTGCGGCCAGGACCAGCTTTTCGGCCTCAATCTTGGACGCGGCATAGTCACAGAGCGGTCTGGCGCTGTACGGCAGCGATTCATCACCGCCTTCGATGGAACGGCCGTCAAAGACCACACTGGGGGTACTGGTATAGACCAGGTGGCGAACCCTGTTTGCCCGGCAGGCAGCAAGTACGTTTTTCGTCCCCTCGACGTTGATGGAAAAAAAGTCCTGTCGTCTGCCCCAGATTCCGGCCAGGGCAGCCACATGGAAGAGCGTGTCATGCCCGGCAACAACCTTGCCCAGAAACTCCCGGTCCCGGATATCTCCAACCCGACACTCCGCGCCCAGGGCCCCGGCCGCCGGATAGCGGTTCCGGCCGACCACCGTGGTCGCCACCCCCGCCTCCCTGAGCCTGCGAACCACGGCCAGGCCGACAAAACCGCCGCCGCCGGTTACCAGTGCCCTGCGCATTTCCCCTGCTCCAAATTCTGCCGGACAACAATAGCGGCCAAAACCCGCACTAATCGCCTCATCACCCCGCCTGCTCCTCCTGCCGCCCTGCCCCCGACCGGGGGCAACCTGCTCATCAGCACCCCTCCTTGAGCCGGGCCTCTGCCCAGGCGGCCAGCTTTTCCCTGAAAATCTTGGCGTTGTGCCGGATATCCACCGGAAAACCGCTGTGCACCATGAAGGTGTCTATGGTCCGGGTCAACGGGTTTCCCCGGGCCAGCTGCTGCAGCTCGCGCTCCAGATCACCGGAGGCGTCACCCTCCCGGAACAGCTCAACGATCAGAACCGGCTTCTGGGCCCCGGCCCGACCGATTCCGACCAGGGCCGAGCGGAAAACCCGGGGATGCTCATTGAAAATGGCCTCGCAAGGCACGCTGTAGAGCACGCCGTCCCTGGTCAAGACCCGGTGGGCCTTGCGGCCGCAGAACCAGAGGCGGCCCTGGTCATCCAGGTAGCCCATATCCCCCATCCGGTGCCGGATCCCGTCTGCGTTGGGAATCTTGGCCAGCCGTGTTTCCTGTTCATCATGATCATAGGCCGGGGTCACCACCGGTCCCTTGACCACGATCTCTCCGATTTCTCCCGGTTCCAGTTCCTCTGCCTCGCGCCAGTCACCGATGGGGCCGTCCACCGGCCTGATGATTGAGACAGTGATGCCCGGCAGGGGACGGCCCACGCAGGTGCCCCGACCCTGGCGGCTCAGCTCCCAGGTTTCTTCCAGGACCTCGGAACCACGGATGGATGTCACAGGCAGACTCTCGGTGGCGCCATACGGCGTGTGCACCTCGCCGCCCGGGGCCATGATCCGCCTGACCCGCCCGGTCAGCTCACCGGGCACCGGGGCCCCGGCCATCAGGATCTTGCGCACCGGCAGAACAATATTCTGCTGAAGACAGTACCGGCTGACCGCGTTCCAGATCGCGGGTGAGCCGAACGAGTAGGTCACCTCATGATCGAGAATCGAACGGATAAAGCGGGCCGGATCAACCCGGGCCGGCCGGGTCGGATCCATGTCCGGGATGACCGCTTTGGCGCCAAGAGCGGTAGAAAACAACGCAAAAAGCGGAAAGCCGGGCTGATCGATCTCACCAGGCCCGATCCCGTAGTACTCCCTGATCAGTTCCAGCTGGGCATGGAAGATGCCGTGGGTGTAGTGGACGCCCTTGGGGGGGCCGGTGGAGCCGGTGGTAAAGATGATGGCGGCCAGGTCATCCCCGGCCGCCGCAAATGAATTGCCCCCGCGCCTGACCCGATCCGTGAGTCGCCGCAGGGAACGGCCCGGCAGGCCGAGAAAGGTGTTGCCGACGCAGATCCTGGTCCGCACCGTGGCAAAGGGACGGCGAAACAGTCTGCTGAACAGCAGAACCGGGGGAATACCGATAAGCACGTCGGGCCGGACCCGTCCCACGCAGCGCAGCAGATTCCTGTAGCCCATGCCGGGATCGATGAGAATGACGACCGCACCCAGTTGGAACAGGGCAAAGGTGAGGCAGATAAACTCCATGGAAGGCCGGACCATGAGCATGACCCGCTGCCCCTCGTCCACCCCCTGCTCCTTCAAAGCCGCGGCATAACGGCTGCTGTTCTCCTGCAGTTCCGCAAAGGTCCAGCTCTGATAGCCGCTGCCGCTCCGACAGACCAGACCGGTCTCATCGGCCTGGGCCGCGGCAACGTCTTTCAAGGCATGGGCGATGTTGTAATCTGTCCCTGTACTCAACCCTTGTGCTCCTCGTCCCGGACAAGCGATGCCAGGAACTCCTTGACCCGGTTGCGAACCGGTTCCAGTCCGTCTTCGAGAAGATAATGGCCCGCATCAGGCAGGTAGAGGCTCTCCGCCCCGGGAAAGCGGCGGCGCCACTCCTCAAAAAACGAATCATTAAAACAGAAATCCCGGCCGCCCCAGCAGATCAGCATGGGTTTTTCCGCCAACCGGTCGAGATTTTCTTCAACCGCGCAGAGCGTGGGCCAGGAAGGGTGCGAGGGGTCCAGGGGAATATCCTCGACAAAACGGAGAACCGCGACCCGGTCCGCCCAGGAGCGGTAGGGATAGAGAAAGCCTTGAGCGACCTCCGGTGCCATGGGTTTTGCAACCGCCATCCTGACGGCGGCCCGGGCAAAACCGTTCAGGCCCCGGACCAGAAGCGGCCCGAGCAGGGGCTGGCGGCAGACGGCTATGCGAAGCGGCATGCGGGTCGACCTGAAGGCGGCCGTGTTCATCACCACCAGGCCCTTGACCCTGTCCGGGTGACGGCCGGCCCAGCCCATGCCGATGGCGCCGCCCCAGTCGTGCATGACCAGCACGCAGTCTGTCACGCCAAGGTGGGCCAGCAGTTCTTCCAGGTTCTCAATATGATCGGTCAACCGGTAGGGATACTCCCGCGGCTTGTCCGAGAGGCCGCAGCCAAGATGATCCGGGGCAATGCACCGATAGCTGTCGCGCAGACCACGCACCAGGTTACGGTAGAAATAGGACCAGGTCGGGTTGCCGTGCACAAAGACCAGGACCGGCCCGGCGCCCTCGTCCAGATAGGAGAGCCTGTGCCCTGAGGCCAGGGACAGGCAGTGCGGTTGAAAGGGATACTGGAACAGCTCCAACGCCCGGCTCACCACTCTACTCCAAGCATCAGCGAATTGATGCCGCTGCCGATGCCGAGCATGGCGGCCCGGTCACCGGATCGCAGCACCCCCCGCTCAATGCCCATGGCCATGGTGATGGGCGCGGCCACCGAACCGATATTGCCCAACTCGGCCAGGGTCTCGAAGTTGCGGTCCGGCTCCAGGCCCAGGGTTTTGAACAGGAGGCGGGCATGGGCCCGGCCGACCTGATGACAGAAAAACCGGTCAATGGATTCCCTGCTCCAGTCGAGATTGGCGAGAAAATCCCGCCAGCAGAGCGCAGCCGTTTCCACCCCTTTTTCCAGCAGCACCTCGGAATCGGTCGACATCAGAATGCCCTGCTCGGCGTTCTGGCCGCCCTGGCACAGGTCATTATAGTCGGTCCCGGCCCGGCAGGCGCTGCCTGCCAGGTAATGGCCGGTATCATGCACCCGCGCGTCCTCCATAACCAGGGCCACAGCACCCGAACCAATGGTCAGGGAGGCGAACAGTTGTTTGATGGACTTCCTGGTCAGGGTTTCGTCACTGAGCATATGGAGAATGGTCGACTCGACCAGATCCTCGGCGGTCTCGCCCGCCACCAGCAGCCCCCGCCTGATCCGGCCCAGCTCGATCATGTCGGCCAGGACGATCATGCCGTTTAAAAAGCCGAGGCAGGCATTGGAAATATCAAATATATGGCACTGTTTCGAAATCCCCAGGCTCCGGTGGACAAAGGAGGCGGTGGCCGGCTCCATCATATCCCGGCAGACCGAGGTGAATATGAGGCAGTCGATCCCGGCCGGATCCACCCCGGAGGCCTCCAGCGCCTTTTTGCCGGCCAGGGCAGCGGCCTCGCTGGGCCTGGTCCCCGGATTCCAGAACCGGCGGGTCCGGATGCCGCTCATCAGCTCCAGCCGGCCGGGCGGCAACTTCAGCCGCTCATAAACCGGGGCGAGACGCTCTTCAAGCTGGGCCGAGGCAACCTGGTTGGGCGGCAATTCGTAGCCGAAGCTGTTCAAACAGACATGTGTGTATTGCATATTCCCTGTTCTTTATCCCTTTTCGGCAAACCCCGCGGCCCAGGTTATCAGGATGGCGGCCAGGGCCAGGTCATCCATAACCCCGAAGACCGGGATCCACTCCGGAATCAGGTCATAGGGCGACACAACGTAGATAAGCCCGGCCAGGAGAATGAGCCTGACATACCAGGGAGTCCGACGGGACAGCAGAACCGCGGCAGCCCGCTGCACCATGCCCCAGAGTGTCCATAGAAAAGAATCGCGCTTCAATCAACCTGATCCTTCAGGCTATCTTGCCACTGTCCCGGCCACTATCTTCCGGTCAAAGTAGTTAAAGCCCATGCCCGCGTCCACCACCAGACACTGACCGTTCATGCCGGATGAACGGCTTGACAAGAGGAACGCCGCCACATTGGCCGCTTCACTGGTTTTGAGCGCTTTTTGGCGCGGGATGACCTTCTCGGCAAAGAGATAGCTGTCCACGTAACCCGGGATACCGGCCGAAGCCGAGGTCTTGAGCAGACTGGGACAGACCGCGTTGAACCGGACCCGGGAAAAGGCGGAAAAACTCTTGGCCAGAAAACAGAGAGACGATTCCAGGGCCGCCTTGACCGGAGCCATGTAGCCGTAGTTTTCCGCTGCCATCCGGGTGGTGGAGATGGAGACCGTCACCATGGAGGCATCCTCCTCCAGCAGTTCCTTAAAGTGGTTACTGATGGCGATAAATGAAAAGCAGGAGATATCAACTGCCTGGAGGAAATCCTTTTTCAGGGTCTCGTGAAAGGGTTTCAGCCCCTCCGAGTAATTGGCAAAGGCAATTGAATGGACAATGCCGGCCAGCTTGCTGCCGCCGAGCGCCTCCCTGATCTCGTCGCGGACCCGGATGATATTGTTCTCATCCTCCACGTCGCAGAGAAAGACCGGTGAGGCAGGGAAAAGCTTACGGGCGGCCGCAATCCGCTGGCCGGAGCGGACCACGTGGATAACCTCGGCACCGGCCTCAACCAGGACCCGGGCAATAGCGCAGGCCACCGATTTCTTGTTGGCCAGGCCAAACACGACTATTTTTTTTCCAGCCAGTTCCAGAAAATCCATTCTTCCCTTCAGTTCCTGTTCCTGACGGCGCAGGCAAACTCCACCTGGACCGCCACCTTGCCGCGGACCCGCACCGAACCCTTCATAAACCAGGCGCCCCCTACCCTCTCCTTCAGGGCCACCCTGATGGTGACGGTATCGCCGGGACGCACCTCACGTTTGAACCGGGCCCCGAGAATCCTGGTCAAAACCGGCATGCCCTGCGGCTGACGATCATTGTCGTCACCGGCGCGTTCCATCTCGCCGATAAGCAGGGCGCCCGCCTGGAAAACAGCCTCACAGAGCAGAACACCGGGCATCAGGGGATAGTCGGGATAGTGGCCCCTGAACAGCTCCAGGTCCGGATCAATCTCCTTTTCCGCGATCAGCGAATCCGCGCTCACCTCCAGGACCCGGTCCAGCCAGAGGAAGGGCGGCCGGTGGGGAATACGCTCTGTGATACGCGCGTCAGGAAACGCCGCCATCAGATACCGCCGGTCACTTCCAGGACCGTGCCGGTAATATAGGAAGCGCCGGGCCCGGCCAGGAAAAGAACAGCCTCGGCCACCTCGTCGGCGTTGCCGAACCGTTTCATGGGGACAAGTTTTTTGTACTCCCCGGCCAGGGCCTCGGGCAGGTCACTGATCAGCTCGGTTTCGATGAATCCGGGGGAAACGCAGTTGACCGTGATCTTGCGCTTGGCGGTCTCCCTGGAGAGCGACTTCATCATGCCGATCTGGCCCGCCTTGGAGGCGGCATAGTTGGCCTGGCCGGTAAAACCGAGATGGGCCATGGGTGACGTGATGAAAATGATACGGCCGTAGCGCTGCTTAAGCATCAGCATGACCGCGAAGCGCGACATATTGAAGCCGCCGGTCAGATTGACGTCTATGACCCGCTGCCAGTCCTCTTTTGCCATCATGGCCATAATCGCGTCCCGCCTGATCCCGGCATTGTTGACCAGGATATCAATGGTGTCAAACTCCTTCTCCACCCCGTCAAAAAACGTTTCAACCGCGGCGAAATCGCTGACATCACACTGGTGCAGGTGCAGCGCACCGGGCAGTTTGGCGCACTCTTCCCTGAACTGTTCAGCCGCGGCAGCGTCCGAACCGTAAACCCCGATCACGATCGCGCCCCGCTCGAGCAGGGCCCGGCTGATGGCCGCGCCGATCCCCCTGGTGGCCCCGGTAACAATGGCCTTGCGACCGCTGAAATCCGTCATTGTTCTTGTCCCCTCATTAGCTTCGCAAAAATCCGTCCACGTCATTGGCCACGATCACGCCGTAATTGATCGCGCCCAGCCAGCCGCTCATGATAATGCCCACCGAGCCCACGTGAAAGAGACCGGGCACCGCCTTGAATATTGAACGGGAGATCTCCAGCCCCTCGAACTTGGTGCCGAACGAGGTGCCCTTGGTGTGGAGGGTGTAGCGGTTAAAGGTGCGGGGCGTGGCCGCCTCGACCCAGTCGACTTTGTCCCGGATCCCGGGAATGTAGCGCTCAAGATCCGTGAAACAGCGTTCGATCATGGCCTCCTTGGCCGCCTTGTAGGCGTCGTTGTCCAGATGGGCCCAGTCGTCGTAATTGCCGTTCATGGAGGCGACAATGGTATAGTCGGGATGATCCGGCCGGGTCTTGGGGTAATAGATGGAAAAGGTGCGGCTTTTCGTCTCCATGCTGAGCATCTCATCCGAGGAAAACTCCTCGGCGGTTGAGGTAAAGAGCAGGTCTCCCACATCGGGAAAGGACTCACCGGGCCGCAAACCGAAATAGACCTGGCAACTCGAGTTATTGACCTTGACCTCATCAAACTGGTCAAGGAAGTCAGGCGAAAAGACCTCCCGGCCGGCCAGGTTGTTGACCGTGTTGGTGATGCCGCTGTTTGAAACCACGCCGGACGCCGTGATAAGCCTGTTGCCCACCCGCACGCCCCTGACCCGCTCCTGCTCGATAACTATCCGGTCCACCCGGGCCCTGGTACAGATGGTCACCCCGTTTTGTTCCAGTTCCTCCGCCATCATGGTGATCAGCCGGTCCGTGCCCCCCTGGAAGGTGTACACACCCTTGTTCATAAAATTTGAAAAAACAATACCATAGGTAATGGCCGGTTCATCAGGGGTGGATCCGTTTGCATAGGTAATGGGCTCCATCAGGAGCCGGTGAACGTCGGTGCGACCCGGGAAAAACTGCTCAAACAGTTCGCGGGTGGTCATGGTCCGGTCGTCGTAAAAATTCATCGCCCCGACCGTGGTGAAAAAATCTTCGATCACCCTGGGTTCAATCCTGAAATCCTCCCGCAGTATCCTGGTAAAGTCCTCCCGGCTGAAGGTAGTGGTCAGGGAAAACTGGGGGTTGTCAAAAACAATGTTTTTCAGCTGGACAATGGAATCGCGGATAGCCCTGTTCCAGTACTTTTTGCACGTTTTGACCATGCCGTAAGGGAAGCCGTGCAGGGACACGTCAAAGATATGGCCCTTGCGCCTGAACCAGGTGGCCAGGCCGCCCAGCCGGGTATGGTGTTCAAGGAGCAGGACCGAGTGGCCCACCCGGGCCAGCCGGTTGGCACAGGTCATGCCGCCGAGGCCGGAGCCGATAACAATAACGTCATACCTGTCGCCGACCTGGTCTATTGAGGAAAAAGCCATCTGTACGCTTCTCTATAACTGATTCAGGATATGCTGATTCACAATGGTCACTCCGGACAGCATGGCCCCGACAATGCCCAGGTACCCCTGGTCGGTGCCGGCCAGGTACAGGTTATCGTAGGGGGTCCGGCCCTCTTTCATCTTGATCGGGCTGCCGTACACGGCGCCCCGGGCCTTGGCCGAAAACCGCTCAATTGTCACCGGAGTGAAACTATTAACATATACTATGTCCCGCTGATAATTCCCAATTATTTTACGGACCGCTTCCGCGCCCTTTTCACTCCACTCCTCCTTGGCCCGCACATAGGTTTCCCTGTCATATCCCCTCCAGATATCATAATTGGCGGCGTTTGTGACCCGTACCTGAAAGGGATCAGCCGGAGCCAGGCCCTGGAAATTTTCCGGGAAGCAGATTACCCCCCAGGAGGGATCAAGCGCTTCCATGGGCCGCTCATAGGTAAAACGCTCCTGTACACTGTAGAAAATAATGGTCCTGTCGGCGCTGATCTCCCGGCGCCGGGCCCGGGGCAGCAGGGTAATGGTCTCCATAAAACTCATCCGGCCGCTGTGAGCGTCCAGGTCGAGCGGCCATTCCGCCAGTCTGGCCGTTCCGGGGATCCCCACGGTGGACAGGACTACTTTGGCGGAAATGACCTCGCCGTTTTCCAGCTCAACCCCATGGACGCAACTGCCCCGGCGCAGAATTTTCCGCACTCCGGCCCTGTAGCGCACCTCCCCGCCAAATCCCTGATACTGGTCGGTGAGCATGGCGAGAAAATCACGGATACTCCCCTCCGGGCGAAAAAATCCCTCCAGAAAGATGGCCCGGAACATGATGACGAACTGGCCGAAATCCATATCACGCTCTTCACTGTTGCCGTACACCATGAGCGGCAACAGCAGCATATCGATGAGCAGCGGCTCGGAAATGAAGGCGGCCATGTGTTCCCGGGTCGAACGCCACGGCACGACCGCAAAGGGGTCATACGCCTTGACCTCGTCAACAAGGCGAAGAAAACCGTCCACCTCGGCCGGGAAGGAGCGGCCGATCTCCCCGATCAGTACGGCCGGGTCATTGGTAAAGACCAGGCTGTGCCCGGGAAAAACCACTTCGGAACGCAACTGCTCATGGGTGACAAAACGTTTGCGCGAGAGTTTAAGCTGGCGGAAAAGCCGGTTAAGCGGGGCGTGTTTATCCGAGGGCGGGGCATGGTTGGTCATGGCGTGCAGACCGGTTTCCAGCAGATGCCCCTTGCGAAAATAAAACGAATTGAGGCCGCCCGGACGGTGGTGGCGTTCCAGGATCAGGACCCGGTGGCCGAAACGGGCCGCACGGATACCGGAGGCCAGGCCGGAGAGCCCGGCCCCGATGATGACAAGGTGATAATCAGCCATGAGCGGTCATTACCCACCGGCAGAGACTGAACAATATATGGCGTCTACGGGAAGGAAACGTTTGGCGCAAACGTAACGGAAGTCTGGTCGGAAGACACAAGGGGGCCGGGATTATTTATCTTTCAGTTTGGGCTCAAGATAGTTGACGCAACTGTCAAGGGTTGCCAGTTCCGGATACTCTTCCTCCGGGATCTGCAACTGATAGCGCTTGCGCAACTCCATGACGATGTCAAGGAAATCCATGGAATCCAGGTCCAGCTGATCCCTGAGGGGCCTGGCAGGATCGAGCCCCTCAAAATCCGCGTCCTCGTCAATATCTTCAATAATTTCTAAAATAACGTCTCGAATCTCGTCCCTGGTCATGCTTTTCCTCTGTATCCAGATTACTTTATTTTTCGTTTTCCCTGACCCGCG
>JAJRTB010000159.1 GCA_024278495.1 Deltaproteobacteria bacterium | reverse complement strand
TAGGAACCTGATGTCCTCGCCAGGTCACCAACCGCATCCGACGACTGCCGGTAAGCAATCGACAGCAACGCCTGTGCCTTCATTGCATCGGTAATCTCCGCCTTGCTTGTGGCCAGACCGAGGTTGTAAATCTCCTGTTCGATCTTGGCCTGTTTGACGTTAATCCCGTACTTGGCCATGGTTTCCGAGCTCCCCTGGAGCGCGGATTGGATGTCCTGTATGACCTGTTCGGTCGGTAGATTGTTGAATGACCCAAGATCAGCCGCCAGCTTGACGAATTCAAAGCTCATCTTACCAGCCGCCTCACGGGCCATACCTGTCGGCACCAGGAGGTCCTGTATAGAGGACAGGTACCGCTTTGATTCTTCCCCGGCCATTGCATATGACCCCTGCAGGGTTGAGGCCCAGCGTTCTGCTTCCCCCGTCAGGCCCCGGAAGACAACGTTGAATTTACCCTGCGTTTCCTGCATGTCCGATGCCGCCTGAATAGCGGCCTTTGAAACCTTCAGCAGAGCAACAGTGGCCGCAGCCCCGGCCATGGCGCCCATGAGCGCCTTCATGGACCCCAGCGAGTTGGTGACCTGGGTGTTCATATCACCCAGCGACCGGCCGGCCTTTTTGAAACCGGTCTCGGCCCGGCGTCCGGCCTCATCGGCGGTCTTGCCGAGCTGACGAATCTTGACCGATCCCTTGTCGTCGACCTCGATGGCTATGTTGAGACGGGCAGCGTTCATCAGATTTTCAAGCTCTTGAATTTTCGTTTAACGGCTGGTTAAAAAGCTCTTTAACCCGGCCGATATCGAACCACTCCTCAGTGGTCAGGTCATCGGCCGAGTATGGATACCCGGCAACCTGGAGGGCGCGGATCCGGAGCAGCTTGACTGTGTATGGGTGGAGGTCCTCCTGTCTGCATTTTGGGCAGTTCGCGCATGCCCACGACAGATTTTCTCCATTTTCAAGCCTGCAGTCCGCCTCCTCCTCGTCCGTGCAGAGACCCGCCTTTACCGCGGCAAGGTCTCGCTCAAGTTTGGGTCTGCATCCTCTTCCGGGGCCGCATCAAGCCTGTCTTCAGGCTCCTCGATCTCGCCGGAGATATCAAAGACATGCATCCCGAGCAGCATGACCAGGTCGGCCGCATTTTTACGCAGCCAGCCCTTCCACTCCGGATAATAATTCGGCGATTCCTTGTCGCTTGAAAGGGCGATATACTTGCCGTCCGCATCACGGCGTTCGAAATCGCCCTCACGGATCCCGGTCAGGATATGGAGCCCGTATTTCAGCCGGGCTTTCGGCTGTTGAAATCGCACCTTTTTCCCCTTGCGCTGGATCGACAGGTTCGAAAAACCCTCGATCTCGGATGTGGTCGGGGTTCGGTAATAAAACAGAATATCTGTGTTGCTGATGTTGTCATGGATCTCAACTTCGTTGCGGTCTGATGCCTCTCGTCGTGCCATTTTTAACTCCGTTGCTTGATGTCTATGGTAAATATTGTCGCCATCAACCCTGCCCACCAAGCAAGGAGGCAGTGGGTATCAGGCGACAACCCTTGAAATTCTACGTCATATTACTGGGCGTATCCGCTGACCAGGTTTTTGACCCGGCAAATCACTGATCCGTAGGTCGCGTCTTCCAGGACCTGCAGGTCTCCGGCCTCACTGACCAGCTTGTTGCCGGATGATATCGGCGCAGTCAACAACCCCAGCCGTGGGAAAATCAGCTCCAGTGTATATTTATGACCGGTATCAAACTCGGCCCCCTCACAGAGCAGATGCAACCCGAAATATTCGTTTGAATCCATATAACGCTGCATCAGCATATTGCGCATGTTGCGGGTCAGCTTGATTGTCTGGCTCCGACCCTGACGGAAGGCACGCCCGGCAAACGATCCGCCGGCACAGAAGGTGAATTCAATGCTCATGTTATTCTGCAGCGAATATTCAAACTGCTGCAGGGTAGCGGCAACCGCAGATCCGCCTACAAACGCACTCCCGTCCCAGGCCCCGCCCAGATGCAGACATGCCTGGCTGACCCGCATCGGGGTCTCTGTTATCCTGGCCGGGAATGTCGCCCAGCCAGGTTCAATTGGTGTATACAGAACCTTGTAATCAACCGATGCCCCGGATCCTCCCAGGGAGTCGAAGGTAATGTCGGCCGGGGTGGTCGCCGAAACCGCGGTCACGTTGGCAAAGACATATCCGCCCCCGACAACCGCCCGCACCACCTGGACCGAGTCGAGCCGCTCATCAGCGGTTGCACCCTGTACGCCGTTTGCCGCCAGGGTGATACTGGTCACGTTGTCCAGCGCGGTAACCGTCTCCTCAATCACAGTGTCCTCATGCATACCGGTTGCCTTGATTGTCCCGCTGCCCTTGACCCAGTCATCTGCATTGAATGACATCGACAGTGAATCAACAAAACAGGACGCCAGGCGCCGCTTGTTGATGGTCTTACCGACCCGCTGTCCAGCGGTAAAACTCGGGTTTGAGCGGGCAATGTCCACATCACCGTCAATCGGGGTGATGGTATGCAGATACCCGGACCCGGCCGCAACCGTTGAGCAGTTGCCCAGGCCGAAGGCCAGCAGAAACGCGGCCTGGTTCGGTTGTAACTTCGAGAAATTAAAGCTCCCGGATGCCAGGGAGCCATTGTCATAAATAACATCCGGCTCCTCTTTGCCGGTCATCTCATCGGCATTGTTCTCCCGTCGTGGATCAAGATTTAGATAGTCACCGTCAGACACCAGGATAGACTGGTCCAGAGCCTGATAGGTGTTGATGGCCGCTTCCTGCGTTCCCGCCGACACAGCGGTCAGGGTCAGGCTTGATCGTGGATTAAGCATTTTTTGCACTCCTCTCCTTTTCCGCCTTTACACCCTGTGCAGGTGCCACGGCTTTCACTTTTTCAAACCGGCATTTTTCAGTTGCCGGAATATCCTTATATGCCTGCCCGGGTATAAAGCTGCGCCCGGCCATCGGCCCGTCCACCACCTCAATCGGCGGCTGTCCTTTTTTCAATCTGTACATATTATCCTCCTCCGCAGGTCGCGGATGTTTCTCTGGTATAGGTGATGGTTACCTGTATCCGCTGAATACCGTTCGACTGCGGATCCACAAACATTTCCGAGGCGGTTTCCCCGGTGACCATCGCCG
>JAJRTB010000158.1 GCA_024278495.1 Deltaproteobacteria bacterium | reverse complement strand
TCGGTCGCTCCGAGGAATCGACTGAACATGACGGATGTGGCAATCATCATGGCCGCTGCCGGACAGGGCAGTCCGACAAAATCAGGACCGGAATCGGAACTCTGCGAGTTGAAGCGGGCAAGCCGAAGGGCCGTGGTGGCGACGTAGAGAAAGGCGGCCAGCCACCCGTAACGGCCATACGGGGTAAGCGCCCACAAATAGGCCAGCAGGGCCGGTGCCACTCCGAAGGAGACCTGGTCGCAGAGGGAGTCGAGCTCCATGCCGAAGGTGCTGGTGGAGCCGGTCATGCGGGCGACACGTCCGTCAAGGCCGTCAAAGACCGCCGCGACCAGAATCGCAATGGCTGCCGCGTAAAAATTCCCGTTGATGGCCGCAACTATGGAGTAAAATCCGCTGAACAGGCTGCAGCAGGTCAGCAGGCAGGGCAGGGGATAGAATTTCGAACTGGTTGGTTTTTCCATGCGCTGTGATCTCTGCTGTTCAGCAAAACTCCCGACAGGTGAAAATTTTTCTCATATACAATAGTACGACAGATTGGAGGTTTATTTCAACCTCTATCTGTGGGCGCCCCGCTGAGTGGCATGGGTGAGTCGTTTTGTCAATGACCTGCTCCCGCGTATTGCCCTGTTGTCGCGTAACCCCGGGATGTCCAGCCATCCGTTTTTTCGGCCTCAATGGTGTAAGCGTTCTCAGGTGCCGCAGCTTTGTGCAGGCATGCCTGTGAGTAATTACGCATTTCGTGATCCATTGGTATCGGTACAGGCCGCAAGAACTGTCTCGCCCGCCTTGACCTTGTCACCGACCTTGACCTTCAGCTCAGCGCGCAGCGGCAGGTAGAGGTCCACGCGCGAGCCGAACCGGATCAGCCCGTACCGTTGACCGGTCCGGAGAGTATCGTTTTTCTCGGCCCAGCAGACAATCCGGCGCGCTATCAGACCAGCGACCTGTACAACACCATACGTACAGCCGCTGTCAGTCTGCACGGTCATGGCGCAGTATTCGTTTTGCAAGGCGCCCCGGCTGGAATCGGCCGAATAGAATCTTCCCGGCTTGTGCTTGACCCTCTTGACGGTGCCGGTCAGAGGGAAGCGGTTGACATGGACGTTAAAGACATTCATGAACACCGAAACCTTGTACACCCGGGCATGCATAAATCTGTCGTCATCAATCTCTTCGGCAATGATGATCTTGCCGTCCGCCGGTGATACAAACAGGTCTTCAGACTCTGGTCCGGTCCGTTCCGGATCCCGGAAAAACCAGCAGATAAATCCAGTGAGGGCCAGGGCCGCCAGGGTGGCCGGCAGGATTTCGAGAAGGGCCAGGACCAAGGTCAGGAAACCACTGAACAGGATGAACGGGTACCCCTCAAGGGCAATGGGAACACGGGGTGTTTTCATGAGGTCACAGACATCGTATTTGCTGTTGAAGCGGATATCGAAAAAAAAGGCATGGAGGCTGCTCCATGCCTTTACAGGTTCGGTGTCCGTTGCCGGGAGAGTGAAATGAGACTCCGGAGCCGGGTCCTGTCCACCGGATCTATTTTTTCGGGGCCCTGGCCATGGCGATTGTACCTGTCCTGATGATCTCCTTGATGCCGATGGGGCGGAGAATATCAATAACCGCCATGATTTTGCTCTCAGGGCCGGTTATTTCGACCGCGTAGGAACTGGGGCTCACATCAACAACCTTGCCGCGGAAGATATCGATAATCCTCAGGACTTCTGCGCGGGTGGCCGCCTCGGCCTTGACCCTGATCAGGACCATCTCGCGCTCGACAAACTCGCCTTCGCTGATATCGGACACCTTGATAACGTCGATCAGCTTGTGGAGCTGCTTGGTAATCTGCTCAATGATCTGCTCCTCGCCGCGGGTCACAAGGGTCAGGCACGAGATCTTGGGATCCAGGGTTTCGGCCACGCAGAGGCTTTCAATATTAAACCCGCGGCCGCTGAACAGGCCGGTGACCCGGGACAGGGCCCCGGGTTTATTCTGAAGAAGAACGGAAAGTGTATGTTTCATTGATTTGATCCTATTGTAAATCCTGGTTCAGGGAAAAAGGTTTTGTACTGTTGCTCATATGGTGTTGGAGTCGGAGATGTCAGACCAGCAGCATCTCTGTGGTCGCCTTGCCGGCCGGGACCATCGGGAAAACACCTTCTTCGCGCTCGATGGCAAAATCCATGATAACGACGTTGTCCGTTTCCAGCGCTTCCCTGATCACCGGGACAACCTCGTCCTTGGTCCTGGCGCGCAGGCCGACCGCGCCATAGGCCCGGGCCAGCTCGACAAAATCGGGCGTGATCTCCATGGGGGTCGCCGAATACCTGCGGTTATAAAAAAGTTCCTGCCACTGGCGGACCATGCCCAGATAGTTGTTGTTGAGGATGGCTACCTTCACCTTAGCACCCCACTGGCGGGCAGTGGCCAGCTCCTGGATGTTCATCTGGATGGACCCGTCACCTGCGATATCAATGACGGTCTTGTCGGGAAAGGCCATCTTGGCGCCGATAGCGGCGGGAAGGCCGTACCCCATGGTGCCGAGACCACCGGATGTCAGCAGGTGCCTGGGCTCGTTGAACTTGTAGAACTGGGCCGCCCACATCTGGTTCTGACCCACCTCGGTGGTAATGATGGCATCGCCGCCGGTCAGCTCGTTGATCATCTGGACCACGTACTGGGGCTTGATAACATCGCCGTTGTCACGATAGGCCAGGGGATGTTTTTCCTGCCATTCGTTGACCTCGTTCAGCCAGGGAGCGTGTTTTTTCTTACTGGCCGTGGGATCAAATGTATCGCAGTTGTCAAACCAGGCGTTCATGCCGCGCAGGGCGGAACGGCAATCAGCAACAATCGGAATGTCGACCTTGACGTTCTTGCTGATGGAGGTGGGGTCGATATCAATATGAATGATCTTGGCATGGGGCGCAAAGGCATCAAGGCGGCCGGTGACCCGGTCGTCAAAGCGGGCGCCAACGGCTATGAGCAGATCGCTTTTGGCCACAGCCATGTTTGAAGCGTAGCTGCCGTGCATGCCGAGCATGCCCAGGGACAGGGGGTCGGTGCCGGGAAAGCCGCCAAGGCCCATCAGGGTCATGGTGACCGGTACGTTGAGTTTTTGCGCCAGCTCGGTCAGCTCCCTGTGGGCATTGGACAGGATGACGCCGCCGCCGATGTAGAGGACCGGACGTTTTGCGGCCATAATCGCCTTGCACGCCTTTTCCACCTGGCCCGGATGTGGGTCATAGTGAGGCTGGTAGGTCTGCATCTTGATCTTTTTCTTCTTGTTGAAGTTGACCATGGAAGCCACAACATCCTTGGGAAGATCGATGAGCACGGGACCCGGACGACCGGTGGACGCGAGGTAAAAGGCCTCCCTGAGGGTCGGCACCAGATCCTTGGGGTCATTGACCAGGTAGTTGTGCTTGGTGCAGGGACGGGTAATGCCGACGATATCGACCTCCTGGAACGCGTCGTTGCCGATAAGTGCCGTGGGGACCTGGCCGGTTAAAACCACAATGGGAATGGAGTCCATGTAGGCTGTAGCAATGGCGGTCACACCGTTTGTCGCCCCCGGGCCTGAAGTAAGCAGGGCCACCCCGACCTCGCCGGTTGCTCTTGCCCAGCCGTCCGCGGCATGCACGGCGCCCTGTTCATGGCGGACCAGAACATGTTTGATGTCCGAATCAAGCAGCTCATCATACAGATCAATAACGGCGCCGCCGGGAAAGCCGAAAATTGTTGAGACTCCTTCTTCCTGCAGGCATTTTATGATGGCCTGGGCACCAGTCATTTTTGTCATTGATTTTCCTTCCTCATTCTTAATTGTTTGAGCGAAAAGAGATACTTGGCTCTTCGCGATTTGTCCAGTGCTCTCTGCTTCAGTGTCTTGAAAAGACTAATTTGGAATATATAAAGTTATTGAGAAACACTGTCAAGTATGAAACCGCCGATTCAGGGCGCCTCACCTGTTCTTCCCTGGTGTACAGCAGAGCGGAATGGTGTGGAGAGGCAGTATTGCCGTAACCCGTCACAGGGGTTGTAACTCTGCGATTTTACCTGCCCATAATCTGTAAGTGGTCAGGGTTGTAACTTGTTGAATTATCGTAGTGCTCAGCCAGAATTTTCGACTTTTTACGAGTTCATCACAATTCCGGGGTAATGAAAACGCCGGGGTATTCCCCCCCGAGATCAGTACCTTTTCACGGTGCTGTCATTATTGACCGAGCTGCCTGGAAAGGTTTTCCACCATTTCAGTAATGGGCACTCCGTTAGGTGTTTTTGCCCCGGGGTTGACCTGCAGAAGCTCTTTCCAGGACGCAATGGCTCCCTTGATGTCGGCCAGGTCGTTTGCCTGAACCACTCCCCTGTTGTAAAGGGCCTGCTCAAAGCCCGGCTGAATGGTGAGCGCCTTGTTGAAAGATTCTATCGCCTTTTCCGGTTGGCCGCTGCGCCGGTACATGACCCCGAGGTCGGTCAGGACCGGTGGATTGTCAGGGATTATGGCGAGGGACCTGTTATAGGCTTCAATGGCCTTGGCCGGCTGGTTCGAGTCAAAATAGGCGTGGCCCAGCTGAGCCCATGTTTCCGCATTGTCAGGATTCTGCTGAACAGCCAGCTGCAGGGAGGAAATGGCTTCCGCCAGCTGATTCTGCTGGGGCAGGGGGGGCATCTGTTGCAGAGCAGACTGACCGGGGACCTGCTGGGGGCGGTCGCTGTAGATAATGCCGGCAAGGAATCCGACTAAAAGGGCAACGGCAATGGAGATGCCGAGGGTCACGGTTGAAACGGTGTTGTTAGATTTTGCCATGGGGTACTCCGAATTCTGATTACTGGTACTTTGCCGGCTGGTCCTGTTCTGATCGTCATATCGCATGAAACAGCATGCATGGGTTGCGAAGCATCAATTATGCGGGCAAGAAAACCTGTGCGAAGATGCGGTGCCTGTGACGGGTTACGATATTATGTGTAACGGGCGTTACAGGGGTAAAGAAATAATGGTGGGCGAGGCGGGATTCGAACCCGCGACCCCT
>JAJRTB010000157.1 GCA_024278495.1 Deltaproteobacteria bacterium | reverse complement strand
TACCATGGTCCATAAGCGCAATCCGGTGTTCTGCCAGCGGGTCGGTGTTCTGGGCCGCCATATCCGTTCCCTGGTCGGAGTGGCGGTTGAATCCATGGTCCACGAGCATGAGCGTGATCCCCGCTCTTTATGGTCAGAATGGCTTGCCATGCCGCAACTCTGCATGTACACTGGTACGGCTGTTTCATACCTGATTGGGATCCTGGACGGGCTTGAGGTGCGGCCGGAAAATATGAAAAAAAACCTTGCCCTGCACGGTGATGCGGTTATGTCTGAGTGGCTGCTCTTCCGCCTGGCGCCGCACATGGGCAAGGCGGCGGCCCAGCGGAAACTGCACGCGTTGACGGACCGGTCCGCGACAGGTCCCCTGGCTGAAGCCCTGGCCGCGGATCCGGAAACAGCGGCTCTGCTGAACCGCGAGGATTTTGAAATTGTAAAGCAGCCGGAACGCTATATCGGCCTGGCCGTGGAACTGGTGGATGACGGGCTGGCCGACCTCGTTGCCCGCAGAAATGATGAGAATGAGACCCTGACCCTATGACCTGCCGTCTGTCCCGCAGCCATATCGTTGACTCGCGCCTGTTCAGGGCCGGGTACACCACCGATGAAGCCAGGCAGGTTTTCTGTGACCTGCGGCGCCTGCAGCGCTGGCTGGACGTGGAGGCCGCCCTGGCCCTGAGTCAGGCTGAAATCGGCGCCGTCCCCGAGACAGCGGCCCGGACCCTGGCCGAAACGGCCCGCCTTGACCTGCTTGACCTGGATAGAGTCGAAGCGGACCGGAAAAAGACCGGCCACTCGCTCATCCCCCTGCTCAATGCCTGGCAGGCTGTTACCCCGCCCGAGGCGGCCAGGTATATCCATTTCGGCGCCACAACCCAGGATATCCAGGATACGGCCCAGTCCCTCGAGATTGCTGAAATCCTTACCCTGGTGGACCGGGATGCCACCGCGATTATCAGGCGGCTGGCCGTCCTGGCGGCCCGGCATCGCGATCTCGTCATGATTGCCCGTACCCACGGTCAACAGGCCCTGCCCACGACCCTGGGCGCCAAGATCGCTGTCTGGCTCGATGAGATGCTCAGGAACGGGGAACGGTTGCGTGATTGCCGTAAGCGGATCCTGGTTGCCCAGCTTTTTGGCGGGGTAGGGACCATGGCTGCCTTTGACGGCCGGGGGATCGAGCTGCTGGAGGTCTTTTCCAGACGGCTCGGGCTTGCCGCCCCCGGAAGTTGCTGGCATACGTCCCGGGACCGGACAGCGGAGATGATTTCGGCCATGGCCATCCTGGCCGGCACCCTGGGCAAGATCGCCAACGAGATCGCCCAGCTTTCCCGGGATGAGATCGGCGAGCTGGAAGAGCCCTTTCACATGGGCAAGATCGGCAGCACGACCATGCCCCACAAACGGAATCCCGAGTTGTGCGAACAGGTGGTGGTCCTGGCCAGACTGATCAGGAATAACGCGGCCTTGAGCATGGAAACCCTGATCAGTGAGCATGAACGCGACTACCGGGCCATCCGTCTCGAATGGGTTGCAATCACCGATGCGTCGCTGTATGTTTGCGGGGCATTGTCGCTCACGCGGACCATCCTGGAAAACCTGATCGTCCATGAGGACCGGATCAGCCGCAATGTGAACCATGCCGCCGGCCTGATCGCCACCGAGGCGCTGATGTTCAAGCTGGCCGACCGGATGGGCAAGCAGGCGGCGCATACCCTGCTCTACGGGATTGCCATGGAAGCCGGCCGGACCGGCAAAAGGATTTCCGACCGGCCCCTGATCGACCTGCTGGCGGCCCACCCTGAGATACAAAGCGTTTTCAGCCTGGACGAGCTTGAACGGGCCATTGATCCGGCCCAACATACAGGTATGGCCGGTGCGCTGACCGACCAGGTTGTCCGGGAGGCGGAGACGCGCCTTACCGGGCGCGCACATGAGGAAACCGGGATCGCGCCGTGTCCCCTCAGGAACACGTGTCCCTGCCATGATTGAGGAATTCGGACATGGAAGTTAATTTGATGCTGTACGGCGGCGCCGTGTTGCTGGGCGCCTTTCACGCCTTTGAACCGGGCCACGGCAAGGCGCTGATCGGCGCCTATATGCTCAGCACCAGGGGCAGGATCATCGACGGTATTATTCTCGGCCTGGTCGTCACCTTTACCCATACCTTCAGTGTTGTTGTCCTGGGAGTACTGGCAACGCTTCTGTCCGGCTCTTTTTCCGACGCGACCCTGCATGCCTGGCTCGGCCTTGTCTCGGCCGCGCTGATCCTGGCCGCCGGAGCCTGGATGTTGAAAATGCGCCTGTCGCCTGCCACCGCGCATTCCCATGTGCACCTGTTTGGCGGCCGTCACTGTCATCATCCTCATTCGCACCCTGACCATCACCACGATCACGGCGATGAGCATGGCCACAGGCATGGTCACGACCACCACCATGACCACGACCATGATCATCCCCACGACCATTCCCATGACCACGGTCATGGTCACGAAGACCAGGAGCATGATCGTGATACAGGCGCAACAACCCATGGAAATCGCGCCACCATCGGTCAGCTCCTGTTGCTTGGCATTTCCGGCGGCCTGGTTCCCTGTCCGGCCGGTATCGCCACCCTGCTTGCCGCCATCGGCGCCGGCAAGATCGCCCAGGGGTTGGCGGTGACGCTTTTTTTCAGCCTGGGACTTGGCCTGGTGATGATGTCCATTGGCGTTATTCTGGCCCAGGCCGGCCGCCTGACCCGCAAATTCGGTGATAACCCGGAGCTGGGCCGCCGTATCGGGATCGGCAGCGCTCTTATAATTATTTCCCTGGGCCTGTATACCCTGTACAACTCACTGAGCAGTATTCTCGGCGCCTGACAGGAATACTATGTTACGGATTCATACCGATACCTGCTCTCCTGCCCAAAGGATTTTGCCGATCCTGGCCCTCTTCCTGCTGTTTTTCCCTGGCACGGCCCGTGCCCATGTGACGGCCGATAACATGCCGGATTCCCTGGCCAGGATGGAGTACAGGATATACCTGGAATTCAGGCCGAATGACACCCTGGTGCTCAACAAGCTCGGCATGGTCTATTATCGGCTGGGTCAACTGGACAAGGCCTATGACACCTTTTCACGGATTCTTGAGCTGTAACCGGAGAATTTTGACGCCCTGGACGGAATCGGCCTGGTCATGGCGGCCCGCGAGCGTTATGATGAGGCCCTGTCGTATCACCGGCGGGCAATTGCAATCAATCCCGATGACATGGCCGGCTACTATCATCTGGGTGTGGTGCTGGAGAAGAAGGGCAGGGTGGACGAGGCGGTCAAGGCGTACCGGACAGCCCTGGCCAAGTTTGAAGAGCAGTACCCGGGCGGGAGCGACAACAGGAAGATCGCGGCGTTCGGTCGGGAGATACGTGCGGCCGTGGCCAGGTCAGATAGTGCTGGAAACAGATAAAGGGTAAGCTGCCATGAACAGGCTCAGTTTTTTTGTTGTGACGCTAACCATGTTGCTGGCGGCAGCGTGTTCTCCACCTGCCTCCGAGGAGTTGCCCACCTACCGGATAGGGTACATGATCTGCAACTCCAGGCAGGAGACCCTTGAGCGGTTCCTGCCCCTGACCAGGTACCTTGGCGAACAACTCGGCGTCAGGTTCGAGGCCGTTCCCATTGACACCACCGATTTCGTCAGGGAGGTGGACAGCCTCGATTTCACGCACACCAACTCGCTTCTCTACATCATGCTGCACCGTTTCAGCGGCGTGGATGTCCTGGCGGCGGAGAAACGCGGCGACCAGGGGTACCGTTCCCAGGGAATCATCCTGGTCCGCAGGGACAGCGACATCAAGACCATCGGGGACCTCAGGGGCAGGACCATGATCTTCGGTCCGATGCTTGCCCCGACCGGGTTCATGAGTCAGGTGGATCTGATGGAGCGAAACGGGGTGGATCCGGAGGACGACCTTGCCATGTACACCATTCCGGCCGGGTCGTTCAAGCATGAGAAGGTCATTTACGGCGTCATGTTCGGGAAGTACGACGCCGGCGCCATCCCGATTTTCGATTTCCGGGACATGGCTGAAAAAGGGCAGATAGACGCGGATGACTTCAGGATTATTGCCCGGGCCGAGCCTATTCCCTACTGCAACTTCGGCGTGACCCAGAAGGTTGACGAGAAATTTGCGGCCCGGTTCAAGAAGGCGATTCTTTCCCTGTCCATGGACGACATGGTTGAGTACGAGGGCGAACGGATCCGGGTTCTTGCCCGGACCTGGACCGACGGGTACGAGGATATCCGTGACAGCGATTTTGATATAGTCCGGGAGATGGCCAGACGGACCAACATGCCCCCATACCAGGAGTTCTGATGCGGCCCGCGGTACAGTTTCGGGGCAGGGGGACGGTCGGGTCGCTTTTCGACCGGGCCTGTCTCCTTGTCTGCGTTTCAGCGCTTTCGCTCCTGCTTTTTTCGTGTGCCCGGGTTTCTCCGGAGGATACGGCCGGTTCCTCAGAGGCCCGGGTGACGGATCTGACAGACGCTCTCCTGACCGGTGAACATGTCTGGCAGGGCGAGGTGCGGATCAGAGGCACGGTCAGGCTGGCAAAGGACGGGCATCTTGTTATCCGGCCCGGAACGACAGTCCTCTTTGCGGAGAAGGCGGGCCTCCTGATAGAGGGAAGTGTGGAGGCGCTCGGCGTTGCCGGTCAACGGATTGTTTTTACCGCCCTTGAGAAAAAAGAAGCCGGGTCCTGGGGTGAGATCGTCTTGCAGGAGGCGGGTGAGAGCCGTTTCGAGAACTGCGATTTTCGCTACGCCCGGTGGGCGGTTCACAGTCATTTTACCCGGCTGACCGTCCGGGGCTGCACCTTCAGAAACGGCTACGGCGGCATGCGGTTTCGCAGCGGTCCGCTTGTGGTGACCATGTCCCTGTTCGCCGACAATACCATAGGCCTCAGGTCGTACCAGGGGCTGGCCGAAATCAGGGAGAACCAGATTACCCGCAACAGAAAGGGTGTTTTTGTCCGGGAGAAGGGCGGCGGGTTGCTGATTACGAAAAACAATATTTTTGCCAACACCGATTATAACGTCTGGGTCGGTGATTTCAATACCGAGGATATCCCTGCCCCGTCAAACTGGTGGGGCAAAGAGGATCCGGTTGAAAGAATTTTTGACGCGCGGCGGGAACCGGGCATCGGTCTGGTCCTGATTGAACCGGTTTTAGCCGGGCCGCTCGACTTTCCCTGGCTGAAAGAGCTTCCGTCCCGCTGAATGACGGGGAAACCATCATTGCGTTGACAAAATGAGCCGGGATCAATAAGGTCTTGGGGAAGTGAGAATGAATCTCGTTTCCCGGGCAGGAAACTTGTCACCAATCACAGGGTACAATTCCGAGGTAATGAAAACGCAGGGTTGTTACCCCCGTGATCAGACATAAGCAGGGTCCCCTGTGACCGCTTACGGAAATTTCGCAGGAGTTTGTCCATGAAAAGAAGAAGTCTTTTGCCGGCAGTTGTCCTGCTGCTGGCTCTTTCAGTTAACGCGTTTGGCTGCGTCGGCAAAACCCT
>JAJRTB010000156.1 GCA_024278495.1 Deltaproteobacteria bacterium | reverse complement strand
CTGTCGCCCTGGCCACCATGAAGCGCATCAAACGCCTCTTTGACCCCAGGAATATTCTCAATCCCGGCAAAATTTTCCCGGACGCCGCTCCCTCGCCCGACATTCCGGTTGACAGAAGCCCCCCTGTTGAGTAAATAGAAATATTCAGTTTTTATTTTGCTTTTTTTTACAAACTGACGGGACAACCCGTCACCAGCAGATCGAAAGGATGTGATTTTACATGATCGAGGTTGAAGTCAGAGGCGACATTGAGTACGCGATCCGTCAGCTGAAAAAGAAACTCCAGATAGACGGCATCAAGCGCGAACTGAAGCGGCGCGAGTACTACGAGAAGCCCAGCGTCAAGAAACGCCGGAAAAGCGCCGAAGCGTTGCGGAAACTCCGCAAGTACAACCGTATGCGGAACCGGATGTAGCACCAAAGCCTGTTGCCGGAGCAACGGGCTTTTTTGTTTTCCCCGGACCTGAACCCTCATCCAGCCGGACACGCCCTGAGTACCAACGATCTTGCCAGATACCTGAATCTCTTCCTCAGCCACCTGACCGCCGAGAGGCGCCTCTCGCCCAATACCGTTGTCTCCTACGCCTCGGACCTCAACTTCTTTCTGAAACACCTGGAGAAAACCGGCGTCGTCAATCCCCGCGACATCAACCCGGACCACCTGCGCGACTACTTCCGCCATTGTCACCGCAACCGGATAAGCTCCCGCAGCAACGCCCGCAGACTGGCGGCCCTGAAATCCTTTTTTGACTTTCTCCGAAATGAAAAGGTCATCATTGCCAACCCGGTTACTGACATCGACCCGCCCAAAACCGGCTCCAGCCTGCCCAAGGCCCTGAGCACAACTGATGTTGACCGGCTCCTGACCCTGCCGCCCCAGCGCACCCCGCTCATTCTCCGGGACTATGCCATGCTCTACCTGCTCTATGCCACTGGCATGCGGGTCACGGAACTGGTCTCCCTGCCGGTCAACTCCTGCAGCCTGATCAACTGCCAGGTGCGGGTTATCGGCAAGGGCAACAAGGAACGACTAATCCCGTTCGGCGGGGAGGCTGAAGAGCGGCTCCGGGACTACCTGAACGCGGGCCGGCCTGCCCTGCTCAAGAAAAAAAGCAGCCCCTATCTCTTTTTAAGCAACCGGGGCACGGCCATGACCCGGGCCCGCTTCTGGCAGATCATCAATACCCTGGCGGTCCATGCCGGGCTCAGACAAAAAATCAGCCCCCACATGCTGCGCCACTCGTTCGCCACCCATCTGCTGGCCGGCGGGGCCGACCTGCGGGCAGTGCAGATGATGCTCGGCCACGCCGACATCTCCACCACCCAGATCTACACCAGGGTCGAAACAGGCCGGCTCAAATCAGTCCACCGGCAGTTCCATCCCCGGGGTTGAAAAAGACGACAACCCGCCGGGTCGTTGTTGAACTCTCAAACTTTCACTCTATCACAAGTTAATCTTTACAACCTCTGCAAATCTCTTTATAACAACATAACATCAACCAAGATAATATAATCACGCAGGCAGAGGGGGGGGAGATTGCAGCTGCGAGAGCTCTCAACAGTACAGGAGGAGGCAGGGAAAAGCGCCTCAGCGGCGATCTCTGTTTCAGCCCCGATCCGGCCGCACAGGGGCTCACCCGGGGACTCCTTCTCGCACCTGCTTCTGAAATTTCTGCAGCCGGAACGGCGAATCCATCTCCGCGAAACACTCCATGAGATAGCCGTTTCCTCGGCGTCCATCTACGGCCTCATGGGCCTGACCGGCTTTGCAGCTCTGCCGTTATATGCCCCCTGGGTGGACCCGGCCGGTCTGAAAATGGCCTTAGCCACGGCAGCGGTGTCCCTGCTGGCCGGGACCCTTTTTTTCCTGAACCGGAACCAACTCTCGCTGCACATTGCCATCCTGCACATGATTCCTGCCGTGGGCATGACAACCTTTGCCCTGTTCGCCCTCGGCAAAACCCACGTCGCCTCGGCGATCAGCATGATCTACATCCTGACCGCCCTGCACGGGTTCCATTTTTTCTCACTTCCGGCAAGCCTGGGCATAGTCGCCTATATCGGCGCGAGTTTTTACCTGGTTGCCGATCACTACCAGTGGATCGCCCGTCACGGCGCCGTTATCCTGCTGATCGGCTGCTGCATCACCGCAGGCGTGGTCATCAACCTGCTCGTTCGTCGCCTGCACCGTCTCGCTACCACGGACAAGCTTACCCAGGCCTACAACCGGCACACCTGGGACGCCGTCTTTGACCTCAAGATGCACCATGCCAAACGTTACGGCACCAGCCTGACCGTGATGATCATTGACCTGGACGAATTCAAAAGGATCAACGATACCAGGGGCCACCAGGAGGGTGACCGGATCCTCCGGAAAACAGCGCAGACGATACGGGAATGCCTGCGGGCATCCGATATTTTCGCCCGCTGGGGAGGGGATGAGTTCATCATCCTCCTTGATGGCTGCTCCCTTGACCAGGCCGGAACAATGGAAACCAGGCTGCGAAGCGGCCTGGAACAGGTCATCTCGTTCACCTGCGGCTCGGCGGAGCTCAGACCCGGCGACACGACCGAAACTCTCCTTTACCGGGCTGACAAAAATCTGCTGCAAAGGAAGACGGCTAGCCGAGGGTGATGAACGGGCCCGGGATGTGCTGGACGGCGGAAACGATGTTGATGCTGCGGGCCTGGTCCCGCAGACAGCGGCTGACGGCCTGGAGAGCCAGGCGGGGTTGATTGTTGACCTCGCTTAAGTGGGCGAGGACCACGTGCCGCAGGTGGCCGCCTGCCAGTTTCCGCAGGAGCATGGCCGCGTCCCCGTTGGCAAGATGTCCCTGGTTTGAGCGGACCCGTTGCTGAAGGGGCAGCGGGTAAGGACCGTTTTGGAGCATGATCGGATCATGGTTGCTCTCCAGGACCAGGACATGGCACCGCTTGAGGTGGTGCTCGATCAAGGTGGTGATCTTGCCCGTGTCCGTGCAGTAGCCCGTGTTGAAGGTCCCGTCGGTCAGCACGAATCCGACCGGATCGGCCGTGTCGTGGGAGATGGAAAAGGGGTGGATTTCAAGATCGCCGAGGGTGAACGGAGTGCCGGTCTGAAATTCCCGGCGACCGGACAGGTTGCCGACTTTTGCTTCCGCAGCCTGATGGGTGGCGGGATTGGCATAGACCGGGAGGTTACAGCGGCGAGACAGCACGCCCACGCCGCTGATATGGTCGTTATGCTCGTGGGTGACAAGAAGGGCGGTGATATCCTCGGGACGGAGGCCGATGGCATCAAGGCGCCGCTTGATCTCAATGCCGGAGAATCCGGCATCGATCAGGACGGTGGTCGAACCGGACCGGACCAGGGTACAGTTCCCCTTGCTGCCGCTGCCGAGCACGCAGACCTTCATTGATGCCCCCCCGGCTCAGACCCCGGTATGGCCGAAACCGCCGGCGCCGCGTTCTGTCTCATCCAGACGTTCCTGTACGCGCAGAACAGCCCGGCAGACAGGGGCCAGAACCAGTTGGGCGATGCGGTCGCCGCGCCGGATGGTGAACGGTTCCGTGCCGTGATTGACCAGGCCCACCCGGATCTCGCCCCGGTAGTCGGCGTCAATGGTACCGGGCGCGTTGATCACGGTGACGCCGTGCTTGACGGCAAGGCCGGAGCGGGGCCTGACCTGCAGTTCATAGCCTGGCGGCAGAGCCACGGCCAGGCCGGTGGGGAGCAGTTCGATGGCGCCGGGGGCCAGGGTGACGGGTTCGGTGACTGCCGCCCGCACGTCCATGCCTGAGGCCTGGTCCGACTCATAGGCGGGCGGTTGCAGGTCTTTTGTGGCAACAGAGTCCAGCCAGGTAAAGGGCACTTCCACCTTCTTCATAGCGCAAAACTCTCCAGGTTCAAAAAAAAAAGGCCGGCGCTCCATGACAGAGGCCGACCCGTACTGGTGCGGTCACAAGGCGCCTCGCTTTTGAACGATCAGTCCGGCTTACGGAGCAATCAGTACGCCGCGCCGATCGCCCTGTCCAAAATCAAGGCACCCTGGAGCGTGTCCAGGGGGTACTGCTTGTTGCCGGTTTATTCGTTTTCCGCCAGGGCTGCCTTGCGGCTGAGGCGGATGCGGCCGCGGCCGTCGATCTCGATCACCTTGACCCTGACGGTATCACCCTCGTTGAGAACATCGGTCACCTTTTCCACCCGCTTCGGAGCCAGCTCGGAGATATGAACCATGCCGTCCGTGCCGGGCAGGATCTGGACAAAGGCGCCGAAATCCTTGACTGTTCTGACCACGCCCTCGTAGATGCGGCCGACCTCGGGCATGGCGGTCAACTCCTCGATCCTGGTCTGCAGCGCCTTGGCCGCGGCGTCGTTGCTGCAGAAGATCTTGACCGTGCCGTCGTCGTCCACGTCGATCTTGGCGTCAAACTCGGCGCTCATCTCGCGGATAATCTTGCCGCCGGGGCCGATGATGTCGCGGATCTTGTCCGGATTGATCTTGATGGTGATATACTTGGGCGCGTGCTCGGAAACCTCCTCCCGCGGGGCATCAATGGCCTCGACCATCCGGTCCAGAATATGGAGCCGGCCGTCGCGGGCCTGGGCCAGGGCCTTCATCATGATGTCCCGGTCCACGCCGTCGATCTTGATATCCATCTGCAGGGAGGTGATGCCCTCGCGGGTGCCGACCACCTTGAAATCCATGTCGCCGAGATGATCCTCGTCGCCCAGGATATCGGTCAGCACCACGACCTTGTCATTCTCCTTTATCAACCCCATGGCCACCCCGGATACCGGAGCCTTGAGCGGCACGCCCGCGTCCATCAGCGCCATGCTGGCGCCGCAGACCGTGGCCATGGAGGAGGAGCCGTTGGACTCCAGGACTTCGGAAACCACCCGCATGGTGTAGGGGAAGTCCTCACCGTCCGGCAGAACCGCGGAGATACCGCGGCGGGCCAGGTTGCCGTGGCCGATGTCGCGGCGGCTCGGGCCGCGCAGGAAGCGGACCTCGCCGACGCAGAACGGCGGAAAGTTGTAATGGAGCATGAAGCGGCGGTACTCGTCGCCCTTGAGCCCTTCCAGGTGCTGCTCGTCGCGCTCGCTGCCGAGCGTCCCGATAACCATGGCCTGGGTCTCACCGCGGGTGAACAGGGCCGAGCCGTGGGCCCGGGGCAGGACTCCGACCTCGCAGCTGATGGGCCGGACCTGGTCAAAGGAGCGTCCGTCAAGGCGTTTGCCCTGGTTGACGATCATCTCCCGCATCACTTTTTTCTTGTAGGCGCTGAGCAGGTCAAAGACCTCGGACTCGCTCTCGTACATCTCTTCGTCGATCTGCTCCAGCACCTCGGCCTTGAGCCGGTCATAGCGGGCGGCCCGTTCCATCTTGTCGGCGATGGAGGAAACCTCCTCCATGCCGGCGGCGGCCAGCTCCTCAACCCTGGCCCGCAGCTCCTCGTTGATCCGGGGCGGGGTTACCTCGCGCTTGGGCTTGCCGATCTCCCCGCGGAGCTGCTTCTGCAGCCGGATAAGCGGCTGCATGCCCTCATGGGCAAAAAAGATGCCCTCAAGCACCACGTCCTCGCTCAACTGACCGGTGCGCCCCTCAACCATGACAACCGCGGTCTCGGTGCCCGCGACTACCAGGTCCATGGCGGACTTTTCAAGCTGACTCCGGGTGGGGTTGAGCACATAGCCGCCGTCAAGATAGCCGATGCGCACGGCCGCGATGGGGCCGTTCCAGGGGATATCCGAGATGGTCAGGGCGAACGAGGCGCCGTTCATGGCCAGGGTATCCGGATCAATTTCAGGATCAGCCGAAAAGACCGTGGTGATAATCTGGGTCTCGCACATGTATCCGTCCGGGAAGAGCGGCCGCAGCGGCCTGTCGGTCAACCGGCAGGTCAGGACCTCTTTTTCGCTGGGCCGGCCGATCTCCCGGCGGAAATAACTGCCCGGAATACGTCCGGCAGCGTACATGCGCTCCTGGTACTCAATGGTCAGGGGCAGGAACCCCATGTTTTTTGATTCTTTTTCAGCTACCGCGGTGACCAGCACCATGGTATCGCCACAGGAAACAACAACAGCGCCGTCAGCCTGCCTGGCAAGCTTGCCGGTCTCAAATGTTATGGCCTTGCCGCCGATTTCAACTTCAACTTTCTTGTACATGAATACTCCTTGTCTTCATAAGCGTTCGGAACGCTCTGCCTTCGATTCGTGAAGGACTTCCGCTGGAACCCGCCAATCGGGCTCCCATTATTTTCCTCTGTAAACTGACCGCTCTTGACCGAACGCCCGCACGGTCGGCGACACATGCGCACGACCGGACAGGAGTACATTATCGGCAAAACAATGGTACCGGCACTCCCCGGGAGGGACAATGCGGGCAGTTGCTGCCAATGAGATACGACTTCTTCCAGCAGGAAAGGTGAACCAGGACACGTTACTTACGAATGCCCAGTTCCTTGATCAACGAACGATATCTGTTGATATCCCTATTCTTGAGATAGCGCAGCAGGCTGCGGCGCTGGCCGACCAGTTTCAGCAAACCTCGGCGGGAATGATGATCCTTCTTGTGGGTTTTAAAATGATCGGTCAGATAAGCGATCCGCTCGGACAGCAGCGCGATCTGCACCTCTGATGAACCGGTATCGGTATCGTGGGTTTTAAACTTTTCAATTATTTCTTTTTTCTTTTCAGCTTGCTGTGCCACAATGCACCTCCATTTTACGTTCCGTTGCCGCAGGAATAGACTATCTACACCGCTGACAGGGAAAACTGACATTACTACCTTACTCACTTTTTTACAAGACCCCGGATCCGTGAGCGCTCACCCGTGGTGCTTTTCGTCACGGATTCAGGAAAACGGCTCCCGCCACGTTTTGCCGTTCCGGACGGCCGCCGGCCACCGTTTACGACTCCTCCCGGCCGGCCGCATCCTGCAGGGCCAGGGCACGCTCCACGGAAAGGAATGCGCCAAGCAGTTTTTCCCGACCGTCCTCTTCCATCAGGGCCTCGCCGGACAGCGCGTCGGCCACTGAAAAGGGCCCGCTGGCCAGTCGTCGCAGGGTCAACAGGTAGGCGCCGCAACCAAGCGACCTGCCTATATCGGCAGCCAGCACCCTGACGTAGGTACCCCGGCTGCAGCGGACCTCGATCCCCAGCCGGTGCGTCGCCGCGTCATAACCGGCAAGCGTAAGCGTGTAAACCTCTATTTTCTTTGGTTCCTTCCGTACCTCTATGCCCTTTCTGGCATAATAATACAGGGGTTTCCCCTTATGCTTGGCCGCCGAATAGGGTGGCGGGGTCTGCATGCGGCTGCCGACAAATCCGGCCAGGCATTCACGAATCCGCGCATCGGTCAGCTCAGGCACCGGACAGGTGTTTGTGACCTCACCCTCCGGATCCTGGGTGGTGGTCTCGACCCCCAACTGCAGCAGGGCCCGATACGTTTTGTGACCGGCCATGAACCGGTCGATCAACCGGGTGGCCGGCCGGCCGGCGCAGACGATCAGCAGACCGTCGGCAAAGGGATCCAGGGTGCCGGCGTGGCCCACTTTTTTAATGCCGAGAAGACGCCGTACGTGGCGGACAACCGAAAAAGAGGTCCAGCCCACGGGCTTGTCGACCAGGAAGACACCGGCCTCAAATCCGGGTCCATAGTCTTCACCCTTCATCCAACCCTCAACAGCCCAGAACCTCCTCAAGAACCGGCAGCAGACTGTCGCGCACCTCGTCCAGGGAGCGGACGGCGACCCTGAAACCGGCGGCGTTGCGATGGCCGCCGCCGCCGAACCGGGCCGCGACCCCGGCAACGTCGCAACTGTCCTTGGCCCGCAGGCTGACCGAAACGCCGTCGTTCCCGGTCTCTTTCAAAAAGAGCGCGACCTGTACCGTCACAACCGAGCGGGGCAGGTTGATAAAATTCTCGGTGTCCTCCATAGAGCAGCCGGTTTTTTCCAGCATGTCCCGGGTCACCCGGATAACCGCCACCCTGCCCCGGCAGCGGATATCAAGGGTGGCCAGCACCATCTGGAGCAGCTGCAACCGGCCGGCCGTGTAATTATCGTAGAGCGCCCGCGATATCTCGTCAGGCCGCGCACCGAGCTCAACCAGCTGGCGGGCCACGTTAAAGGTATGGGCGGTGGTGGACTCGTACCGAAACGAACCCGTGTCAGTCACAAGCGCAACATACAGGGCAACAGCCGCCTTTTCCGACACCTGCACCCGCAGACGGCGGGCCAGATCAAAGACCATCTCGCCGGTGGAAGAGCGGTCCGGATCAATCCAGGCCAGGTCACCGAACCCGTTGTTGCCCTTGTGGTGGTCGATCACGATAAAGGGCCTGATCTGCAGCAGCTCGTCCGCGTTCTTGCCGAGCCGCTTCCGGTCGCCGCAGTCCAGGGAGACACAGAGCAGGTCGTCCCCGGCCCGAGCCACAAATGTGCGCAGGGCGCCGAGGTCGGTCTGCATCAGGTTGCAGTCCGGCAGAAACGAGTAGAGATGCGAGACCGGCTTTTCCAGATACCGAAAAACTTTCTTGCCCATGGATTCCAGCATATCACCCAGTCCCATAAGCGAACCCAGGGCGTCGCCGTCCGGATTGATATGGGTGGCCAGGACAATATTGCCTGTTTTCCGCAACTGGTTCAGCAACTCTTCACTCAGGGTCCGCATCCGGCTTCCTTTCCCGGGCCAGCTCCGCAAACAGCTGCTCCAGACGTTCGTTTTCTTCTATATGGCGGTCCTGAAAAAAAACCAGGTCCGGCGTATAACGCAGGTTCATGACCCGGGCCAGGGAGCTGCGGAAAAAGCCCCGGGCCCGTTCAAGCCCCTTGGCTGCCTGGCCCGCATGTCCTCCGGCAGCAACAGAAAAGTAAACCTTGGCCCGCTTCAGATCCGGCGCCATATCGACCCGGGTGATACTCACCTGGCGCAAACGGGCGTCCCGCACCTTCTGCAGGAGCAGAATCGACAGCTCGTTGCGGATAGCCTCGGCCACCCGTTTCGGCCGGGAGCTCTCCGGTTTGCCCAGCCCGGGCAGGGAAAAATCATATCCCATGAGATCGCTCCGTCCTGCTCACTCTTCTTTTCTCGTTGTTCAACCTGCTTTTTCCAGCGTCAAGCGGTTACAGCCTGGCCTCGACCTCGTCCATGACAAAGGCCTCCAGCTGGTCGCCGACCTTGATATCATTGAAATTCTCCACCCCGATACCACACTCGTACCCGGTCTGAACTTCCTTGACATCGTCCTTGAACCGCCGGAGCGAGGCAATATTACCGGTGTAGATAACCACGCCGTCCCGCAGGACCCGCACCCCGGCATTGCGCTCAATCCTACCGTCCACCACAAAACAGCCGGCAACAGTGCCGACCTTGGGCACCTGGAATGTCTCGCGCACATCAGCGGTGCCGATGACCCGTTCCTCAAAGGTGGGATCAAGCAGGCCGACCATGGCCTTTTCAATATCCCCAAGGGCATGATAGATAACGTCGTAAAAGCGGATATCCACACGCTCCCGCTCGGCAAGTTCCTTGACCTTGACCCCGGGGCGCACGTTGAAGCCGATGATGATCGCGTCAGACGCCGCGGCCAGATGCACGTCGTTTTCCGTGATCGAGCCGGTGCCTTCGTGCAGAACCCGGACCCGGATCTCGTCGGTGGACAGCTTGGCAGCGGCCTGACCAAACGCTTCCAGGGTGCCCTGCACATCGGAACGGATAATGACCCGCAGTTCTTTCAAATCCTGCTCGGCCATCTTCTCAAACAGGTTGTCCAGCGAAACCTTGGAGCCGGCGGCCAACTCATGCTCCCGCAACTTCAACTGACGGGATTCACTGAGGTTCTTGGCCATCTTTTCATTGGTCAGGACGATAAATTCGTCACCGGCCTGGGGCACACCGGCCAGCCCCTGCACCTCAACCGGCATGGAGGGCCCGGCCTCCTTGACCTGCATGCCGCGATCATTGGTCAGGGTCCGGACCTTGCCGGCAAACTGACCGGCAATAAAGTTATCGCCCGGCCGCAGGGTTCCTTCCTGAACCAGGACGGTCGCCACCGGGCCGCGGCCCTTGTGAAGCTGGGCCTCGATAACGGCGCCGCGTGCCTTCCGCTCGGGATCCGCCTTCAGCTCCAGAATCTCGGCCTGGAGATGGATGTTCTCGATCAGCTCGTCAATACCCAGCTTCTGCTTGGCAGAAGTTTCGCAGAAAATGGTGTCACCACCCCACTCTTCCGGAATCAGGCCGTACTCGCCCAGCTCGCCCTTGACCTTCTCCGGGTTGGCATTGTCCTTGTCGATCTTGTTGACCGCGACCACGATGGGCACATCAGCGGCCTTGGCATGGGCAATGGCCTCCTTGGTCTGCTCCATGACACCGTCATCCGCGGCAACGACCAGAACCACGATATCCGTCACCTTGGCGCCGCGGGAGCGCATCTCGGTAAAGGCGGCATGGCCCGGCGTATCAACAAAGACGATATCGCCGGCCGGAGTCTGCACATGGTAGGCACCGATATGCTGGGTGATACCGCCTGCCTCGCCGTCCGCCACATCGGTCTTTCGAATCGCGTCCAGGATGGAGGTCTTGCCGTGGTCGACATGGCCCATGACCGTGACCACCGGCGGCCGGGGAACGGCCTCGCCGCCCTGCTCCTGCTCCTCGAAATTGATTGCCACCAGCTCCTCGGTCATGGCCTGTTCGACCTCAAAGCCGAAATCAGCGGCCACCAGAGTGGCGGTCTCCACGTCCAGGGCCTGGTTCAGGGTCGCCATGACCCCGAGTCCCATCAGCTTGGCGATCACCTCACTGGATTTGACGCCCATGCGTTTGGCCAGATCGCCGACGGAAATGGTCTCATACACCTTAATCCGCTTCTTGATGGCCTTGGTCTCGGCAGCCTGGACCGGCGGTTCACCGCTTTTACGGGCCTCGTTCTTTTTACGACGGCTTTTCCGGGGCCGCATGTACTCGGCTTCTCCGCCGGCGGTAAAATCGATCCGGCGGCGGCCCTTACGGGCCATCTTGCCGGGTTTCCGGGCACGTTCCGCATCGTTGACAATGGAAACGACCCGCTTGCCCTTTTTCTTGCCCTTGCCCGTTTCCGGCATGGGCACGTCCGGCATGCCCCGGCGCCCGACTGCAGGACGGGCGGGACGACGGGGAGTGCGGGGCCTCTTCTCCACCGGTTGCACTATCTCGACCCGGCCGACGACCTTGGCCAGCTTCGCCGGCTTTTTCAATTCAGGTTTCTTTTTCTCTTCAGCCCCGGCCTCTTTCACGCCGGCAGCTTCACCGGTCTCTTTCGCGCCGGCCCCGTCCGCTTCACCGTCAGCCTCTTCAACCGACTCTTCATCTTCCGCCGGTTGCGAAGCCACGTCATCGGTTTTTGCGACCGTATCCGCTTCAACCTCGACGACAGGAGCATCCTCAACAGGAGCATCAGTCTCCTCGACCGCGACGCCTTCATCCTCCTGTGTCCTGGCCTGCTCTTCCTCTTCGGCCTTACGGGCAATTTTCGCCTTATCCGCCTTGGAACGGCGCCGGACAACCGTGGTCACCGGCTTGTCAGCCTTTCTCTTCCTGACAGTAATCCGCTGTTCGGTTACCACCACTGTCTTCTCACCGCCCAACACCTTGCGCCGGATTTCAGCGGCCGTATCCTCGTCCACCGTGGAACTGTGGCTCTTGATGGGATAACCAAGCTCTATCAGCTTGTCAGCCAACTCCTTGCTCTTGAGCCCTGCCTCCCTGGCCAGTTCATATATGCGAACCTTGCTCATTCAATACTCCCGTCTTCCTTATCGGCTCTGACTACTTTCTGCTTTCTGAGTCTCGTCAACAACTTCGTCTGACATTCCCGTGTCGGGCAGCAGTACAATCCGTACCCCTGTCGCGCGTCTTCAACCAGCCTGCCCTCTTTGAGGATAAACCGGCGCAGCTCATGTCCGGGCGCCTTGTTCCTGCAGCTCCTGCAGGTCCGTATCGGCACGTGCCCGCGTTTCATATGACTGTATTACTTCTCTGCCGCTTCCGACTCCGCACCCGATGCCGCAGCGTCAGCCGCGCCGCTCCCGTCCGAGGCGGTCTCACCGGTTGACGGCTCGGAAATTTTCCCGGCTGCATCCTCCGGCTCTTCTTCCGCGGCCGGGGCGCTGTCCCCGTCTTTCGCCTCTTCCCCGGCTTCCTTCTCCATCTCCTCCAACATGCCGGAAGCCGCGACAACCGCAGCCTCGTCGCGGATCTGGTCCAGAATCTCTTCATCAATCCTGACCACGGCCAGAACAGTCTCATTATCCGCGGCAGCAAGCAGGCCGGCATTGGTGATACCGGCTGCAAAGAGTTTGTCCGCGAGATTTTCATCAACCCCCTCAACCGCGATCAGGGTCTTGTAACCCGGATCATCCAGGTTGGCGAAGCGGGTCTCGCTCTTCACGTCAATGCGCCAGTTCAACAGCTTGGAGGCCAGCCTGACATTCTGTCCCTGGCGGCCAATGGCCAGAGACAACTGATCATCCGGGACCACCACCAGCAACTGGTGGTTCTCCTCATCCACTATGACCATGGACACCTCGGCCGGGGCCAGGGCGTTGTACACATACTTGGCCGGATCCGGGCT
>JAJRTB010000155.1 GCA_024278495.1 Deltaproteobacteria bacterium | reverse complement strand
ACAGGTCAGCGCCTTGCAGTTTTTTTTGAGAAAACATACCAGCGGGCCCCGGGCGGAGAGTTCATAGACTTTTTTTGAGGCAAGATCAGGCAGCTGACAGCGCAGGACCGCGACAAGTGACATGGTAACAGGTGTGGCGTGACAGGTCAGGCAGCGGATTGCGATCTCACTGCGTCGCAGTCTGGCTATGATTCGTTGCCTGTCGCAGACAGGGCAAAACCCGCGGGTCAGGCAGAATTCGCGCCACCTGATATTGCGGTACGCTCTGGAAATGGTCCGGGGGTTCATGAATGTATCCTGCAGCGGGTTTCCGGCAAATACTTGCCTGGAGAGGCGTAATTGATTGCCATGCTTGGGTTCCTCTTATATGATGAGCTTGTCTTGTGTTATCAGCCAGTTCTAGTCGGTTTGTTTTTTTTTCTCAAGGTGAAGCGTGACGCCTCTGATTTCGGTTATCATCGTTAACTACAATGCCGGCCATGAGTTGGCAGGGTGTGTCCGGTCACTGACCGGAGCTGACGATGAGCTGGAAATTATAATTGTTGATAATCGCTCTGATGATGACAGTCTGGCGCATCTTGAAGAAGTCTGCCGGACGGAAAACATACCCGTGCCCAGGATTGTCAGAAATGAGACAAACAGGGGGTTTGCCGTGGCGTGCAACCAGGGCGCCGAAGTGGCGGTTGCAGAGTACCTGCTTTTTTTGAACCCTGACTGTCTTGTCGAACCGGCAACGATTTCGACTCTTCTGCAGGCCCTGCGCAGCGAACCCGGGGCAGGCATGGCCGGTGGCCTGATCCTCAATGAAGACGGTTCCGAGCAACGGGGGTGCCGCCGCGGGATCCCGACCCCGTGGACGTCGCTGGTCAGCTCGTTCGGCCTCAAACACCTTGCCCGGTTGAATGGAAAAATGTTTGCGGATTTCCGCCTGGACCGGGAACCCCTGCCGGACGGTCCTGTCGGGGTGGAGGCGATTTCCGGGGCCTGCATGCTGGTCAAACGAAGGGCTATTGAAGATGTCGGCCCCATGGATGAGGACTATTTCCTCCACTGTGAGGACCTGGACTGGTGCATGCGGTTTGGCCGGCGGGGTTGGAAGATTCTTTTTGTTCCCGGCGCCCGTCTGCTCCATCATAAGGGGATCTGCTCAACGGGTCGCCCGGTTTTTGTTGAATGGTCCAAGCATAAGGGTATGGTCCGGTTTTACCGGAAGTTTTTTGCGGGACAGTATCCGGCCCCGATGCTCTGGCTTGTCTGGCTCGGGATATGGACCCGTTTCGGCCTGAGCGTGGGGCAGGTTTTTTTTCGTAAAGTCTTTGGGATCGGGCGCGGGGATGCGTAAGGCCGGGGCAGGACTCATAGGCGCGACAAGTTTTGTCGGGGAGCGGGTCGCCTGCCTGCTTGGCCGGGCGGGTATACCTGTGACACCTTTTTCAAGGCAGGGAGGGGCGGGAACCGTTTCCCTGTCCCTTGACAGGCCAGTCGGTATCATTGAAAACTGGATCTGTGCGGCGCCGGTCTGGACCCTGCCCGAACACTTCCGGCTTCTTGAGATCCATGGCATACAACGGCTGGTGGCGTTCAGCTCGACCAGCCGTTTTACCAAGGAGTTTTCGCCGTCTTCGGCAGAGCGGGAACTGGCCGCCCGCCTGAGACAGGGTGAAGAAAAGATCCTGGCCTGGGCAGAGGAGCATGGTTGTACGGTTGTGATTCTTCAACCCACCATGATTTACGGGTATGGCCGGGACAAGAACGTGACGGCAATAGCCCGGTGCATCACTCGTTTAGGTTTTTTCCCGCTCCTGGGGCGGGGTGAAGGGCTGCGTCAGCCTGTCCATGTCGATGATGTCGCCGCCGCTTGTGTCGCGGCCCTGGAGGTGCCGGCGGGTACCCGGCGATCCTACGTCCTCTCCGGGGCTGAAGTGGTGACCTACCGGGTCATGGTGGAGCGTATTTTCGCGGGACTCGGCCGAAAACCCCGTTTTGCGCCCTGTCCTCTTGCTGTTTTTATCCTGGGGGTCCGGCTGGCCCGGTTGCTGCCGCGATACAGGGGCCTGACGACGGAAATGGCGGTGCGGATGAATAAAAACCAGGCCTTTGAGCACAGGGAGGCTGCTGAGGATTTAGGTTTCCGCCCCAGGCCTTTCCTGCCGGAGTGCCCGGACTGAAACTGGCCCCTCGTCATTTCGTATGGATTTGGTTATGATATGCAAGAATCGTAACCAATCACAGGGTACGACACCGGTCCGTCGTATTCGCAGTTTTTTGCAAATACGACAATTCCGGCGAAATAACGAGAAACTTTTTGTGATCCTGTCGTCCCCACCCGGTTTGCCGGGCGGCAGAGTTATTGTAACACCCCTGTTATGTACCTTGCCCGCTATCTTGTCCACCGTCGGTACCACTTTGTTATCCGCGAGTCGTATCGGGACGGTGATGTTTTGCGCAGCCGCGATCTCCTGGAAATCGGCCCTGCGCCCCAGGCCTGGATCCGTTATGCGGATAACCGGGTCTTTCACGTTGACGACCGGATTATGACCGGCCTTGTCGAGAACGGCGCGGATCCGGATCCCTTTGAGCTTGAGGAGCTGTTCCTGCCCTTTGTTGATCCGGAAATCCGCTGCCGGGTCGATTCCATGGCCAACCGTTCCCGCCACCGGAGCTGGAAACCGACGTCGGCCAGGCAGCGCGGCGAGATCCTGGCCGCGACCCATGAATTTGACCGGCGGCGGGTCCATTTTCTCAGGTTCGGCCAGACAGACCAGCGTCGTCTCAACCGCTCCGCCCCCCTGTTCAAGACTCTGCTGGCCAAGTCCCGGGATGAACTGGAACAGTTCTTTCTCCGGCAGGAGCAGGAACTCAAACCCCACGAGTACAAGCGCTATATCTTTACCATCTTTGATCTGCAGCGGTTCTTCAGCCAGAGCTATGCCGCGACCATGCCCGAGGCGCTCGGCGAAGATGAGATGGATGACTGTTTCATCAAACAGGTCTGCGCCCTGGACGCGGATACGGAATTCTGGCGGGGGCTGCCCCGAAACGGAACCCTGCCCGACTACCTGGTCCGCTACGTGATTATGTATTTTGACTTTGTCTTTCCCGGCAGCGGCGGCTGGCGGGAAGACCTCAACCGGTACATGAACGGCCGTCGTTACGCGCGGCCCGGGGGAGGCGCCAGAGTCAGCCTGTCAGAGGCGGCAACGGTTTTCGGCCTGAGCCGGGCCGAACTCTCGGAACTTTCTGCGTCAGAGTTGAAAAAGTTGTTCCGGAAAAAGGCCAGGGAAGTGCATCCGGATCAGGGCGGCGACCATGAGCGTTTTATTGAACTGGCCAACGCCTACCAGGAGATGTTGCGGACCAGGGCGGGCAAACCGTGAGCAAAAACAGTCTGTCCGGCGCATCCCTTTCCGGGGTCCGATCCCTGCTGGCACCGCTTTTTTACCGATACCGCGTCCGTTTGCTCCTGGGCATGTGTGCCCTGGTCGGGGTGGATTTTCTCCAGCTTGTCATTCCCCGGCTGCTGAAACTGGCGGTCGACGCCCTTGCCGCGGGCGAGGCCGACCAGTGGAGCCTTGGCCGGATTTCCCTGCTTATCCTCCTTGCCGCGGTCGGAGCGGGTCTGCTTCGGTTTTGCTGGCGCCTCTTTATTGTTGGCTTTTCAAGGCTGCTGGAGCGTGATATCCGTAACCGGATTTACGCGCATCTGCTCCGGCTGGATAGCGCCTTTTACGGGAAGCATACGACCGGTGATATCATGGCCCATCTCAGCAACGATCTGCAGGCCGTGCAGATGGCTTGCGGCATAGGCCTGGTCTCGGCAATTGACGCCCTGGTCATGTCCACGGCGGCGGTCTGTTTCATGATCTATATCGATCCGCGCCTGACCCTGCTGGCCCTGCTGCCCATGCCCTTTCTGGCCCTGGCCACCCGGCTGTTGACCGGTCGTCTGCACCGGCGCTCCAACCTGGTCCAGGAACAGTTTTCCCTGCTGACCGAGTTTGTCCGGACCACCCTTGTTTCCATCCGGCTGGTCAAGGCCTACACCATGGAGGGATTGCGGAGTCGTGATTTTGAGCAGCTCGGCCGTGAGTATGTCCGCGGCAATATCCGGGTGGCGGTGGTCCAGGGGTTGCTCTTTCCCCTGGCAACCCTGGTGGGGAATCTCGGCATGCTGATGGTCCTGTACTTTGGCGGCCGTTTTGCCATTCAGGGGCGGATCTCTCCGGGTGATTTTGTCGCCTTTATTACCTATCTTGCCATGCTGGTCTGGCCGATGATGGCCATCGGCTGGGTGGCGGGTCTGGTCCAGCGCGGTCTGACCTCGCTGGCCCGGATCGAGCGTCTGCTGAAGGCCGTTCCCCTGCTCAGGGACGGCAACGAAACCCTGACGCCGGGTCTGCCCCTGTCCATCGAGTGCCGGAACCTGACCTTCACCTATCCGGGCTGCGGTCAGCCGGCACTCAGGGATATCAATCTCAGGTTCAGGCCGGGTATGTACGGGATTACCGGCCGGACCGGCTCGGGCAAATCGACATTGGCCAAGCTCCTGGTCCGGTTGTATCCGGTTCAGGACCAGGCCCTGTTTTTCTCAGGTATTGACGTGAACCGGCTTTCCCTGGACTCGGTTCGGGAGCAGGTCGCCTACGTGGGCCAGGACCCTGTTCTCTTTTCCGAGTCGATTTATGAAAATATCGCCTGCGGCAGGGAGGGGGTAGGGTTTGACGTGGTGGTTGAGGCGGCAAGGGCCGCGGCCGTGCATGATGATATTATGATGTTTGCCGACGGCTATGAAACGGTTATCGGTGAACGGGGCGTGACCCTGTCCGGGGGGCAGCGCCAGCGGCTGGCCCTGGCCCGGGCGCTCGTCAGTGACCGGCCGGTCCTGGTGATTGACGATGCCCTGGCCGCCCTGGATGTCGAAACCGAGCATGAGGTGCTGAAAACGATCCTCTCCGGCGGGAAAGGGAAACTTGTCCTGCTGGTTTCCCAGCGGGTCAAGCTCCTGTCTGAAACAGATGAAGTCATTATCCTGGAGCAGGGCAGGGTAGTTGACCGGGGGCCGCACCGGGAACTGCTCGGCCGCAACCGGCTTTACCAGGTCATGGATGCAAAACAGCGCAGGGCCGCGGAATATGGTCATGCGTAATTTCGGATACGATGAAGAGGGCTGGCGCGGTTCCCAGAGCGAGCGGCGCCTCTGGCAGCGGGTGGCCGGCTACTGCTCAGACCATGTCTCCGGGCTGGTTGCCGCCGTCCTGCTTTCCCTGCTGGTGACGGGCGCCACCCTGGCCCTGCCGCGCCTGATGCAGTTGGGGATAGACAACTATATTTTCGCGTCTGACCGGGAGGCAGAGGTCCGTCTGGCCGGGCTGGCCCGGGTGGCGCTGGCCTACGGTGGCCTGGTCGTGCTGCTCTTTGGTGCGGGATTTGTCCAGGTCATTTTTCTGGAACGTATCGGCCAGTCCGTCATGCACCGGATCCGCAATGAGCTCTTTGGTCATCTGCTCAAGCTTGATCTTTCCTTTTTCAACAACCATGCCGTCGGCCGCCTGGTGACCCGGCTGACCAACGATATTCAGAACATGCATGAGATGTTCACCTCGGTGATGGTTACCCTGTTCAATGACCTCCTCAGACTGGCCGGTATCCTGGTCCTGCTGCTGACAATGAATCTCCGGCTCGGTCTGCTCATGACCTGTTTTCTGCCGCTCTCGATTCTGATCACCGTGATCTTTTCCCGCCTGGCCCGTACGCGGTTCCGGGCTATCCGCCGGCAGCTGGCCCGGCTCAACACCGCTATCCAGGAATCGATATACGGGTTGAGCATTATTCAGCTCTTTGGCCTGACACAGCGCAGTCAACACAGGTACGAAGAACTCAGCCGGGAGTATTGCCGGCGGACTTTTGCCCAGATCAGGCTTTTT
>JAJRTB010000154.1 GCA_024278495.1 Deltaproteobacteria bacterium | reverse complement strand
CCGCAGCCTGTATCGGCTGCGGCGCCTGCGTGGCCGGTTGTCCCAATGCCGCGGCCATGCTCTTTGTCGGAGCCAAGGTTTCGCAACTGGCCCTGCTGCCCCAGGGCGGGCCGGAGCGGGAGCGGCGGGCCCTGGCCATGGCTCGGGCCATGGACAGCGAGGGGTTCGGCAGTTGCACCAACGAGCGCGAATGCGAGGCGGTCTGTCCCAAGGGGATATCCATCCGCAATATTGCCCGCCTCAACCGGGAATACCTGCGTAGTGTTTTCCTGTCCAACGAACGGGGGTAAGATTTCCGCCGGAAACCGCTTTTCTGTTGCCGGCGATCGTCGGCTTACAGGTTTTGCAGGGTTTTCAGATTTTTTACGGCATCGCCGTATGCCTTCCGTTCCTCATCCGGCATGGGGATCAGGCCCCGATCGGCAAGATACCCATCCGGACCCCAGGCCCTGTCCGAGGTAAACTCGTCAAGAAACTCCTGCAGGCCGGGAATGACCGCGACATGTTTTTTCTTGACGTAAAAGAACAGGGGGCGTGAAACCGCATAGCTGCCGTCGGCAATGGCGTCAAAAGTGGGCTGGCCGCCGTCAATGAAAGAGCCCTGGATCTTGTCCAGGTTCTGATCCAGGAAACTGAAACCGAAAATTCCAAAGGCACTGGGGTTGGCTTCAAGTTTCTGGATGATAAGGTTGTCGTTTTCGCCCGCCTCGAGATAGGCGCCGTCTTCCCTGACGGTTCGGCAGATCCGTTTGTACTCGTTTTTGTCTTTTTTCTTGAGCGCCTTGATCCAGGGAAAAGCTCCGGCACCCTCTTCCATGACCAGCTCGACAAAGGCGTCGCGGGTACCGGAGGTGGGCGGAGGACCGAGAACTTCGATTTTGACCGCCGGCAGGGACGGGTTGATTTCCCGCCAGGTGGTATAGGGGTTGGGCACGGCCCGGGCCGTGCCGTCCGGGGCGGGCACCTCCCTGGCCAGGGCGAGAAAGAGTTCTTTTCTGGAAATATGCATGGCCGGGGATTTCTTTGAGTTTGCCAGGACAATCCCGTCGTAGCCGACCTTGACCTCGACGATTTCCCGGACGCCGTTGTCCCGGCACATCTTCAGCTCTGAAGCCTTGATCCGGCGGGAAGCGTTGGTGATATCGGGATGGCGGACCCCTATCCCGGCACAGAAGAGTTTCATGCCGCCGCCGGAGCCGGTTGACTCGATCTTCGGGGTCTTGAAGCGGCTCGTTCTGCCGAATTTTTCCGCCACAACCGTGGCAAAAGGATAGACCGTCGAGGAGCCGACGATACTGACGTAATCGCGCCCGGCAGCGAACGAGACGGTGCTGCCGCCGAGTACCGGAAGGAGGGTGATCGTGCCTGCGACGATGAGTTGAGCAAAGATCTTGTTCATAGGTGTCTCCCTTGTTGAAGGAATTAAAGGTGATGGCGTCTCAAAAGTTGCCGGCTCCTCAGCCGAACCGGCCGGTTATGTAATCCTCGGTCAACTGGTGCCGGGGGGTGGTGAACAGCCTGTCGGTGTAGCCGACTTCAATCAGGTCTCCCATGTGAAAATAGGCGGTCCGTTGTGACACCCGGGCGGCCTGCTGCATGTTGTGGGTCACAATCACAATGGTAAACTGTTCGCGCAGTTCAGTTATGAGTTCTTCTATTTTGGCGGTGGCAATCGGGTCAAGGGCGGAGCAGGGCTCATCCATGAGGATAACCTCGGGTTCCACCGCGATGGTCCGGGCAATGCACAAACGCTGCTGCTGGCCCCCGGAAAGACCGGTACCGGGCTGGTTCAGCCGGTCCCTGACCTCATGCCAGAGCCCGGCCTTGATGAGTGATGTTTCAACGATTTCGTCCAGATCCGCCCTGCTTTCCGTCAGACCGTGTATTCTCGGGCCATAGGCGATATTCTCGTAAATTGACTTGGGAAACGGGTTCGGTTTTTGAAAGACCATGCCGATCATGGCCCGCAGGGCGACAATATCGACCTTCCGGTCATAGATGTTGTTGTCGTCCAGGGTAATCGTCCCGGTTATCCGGCAGGTGTCAATCGTGTCGTTCATCCTGTTCAGGCACCGGAGAAATGTCGACTTGCCGCAGCCCGAAGGTCCGATCATGGCAAGGACTTCACCGGCGCCAATGTCTATTGAGACATCCCGGATGGCATGTTTGTCACCGTAATAGACATTGACGTCGCGGCAGGTCATGCGTGCCTTGTCGACAAACTGTTCTCCGACGGTTTGCCGGTTTTCCCGGTCGATAAGCTGTTTTTTTTGAGCAGTCATACGAAAAACTCCTGAAAACCTTGGGTATCTGGACGCTACCAGCGCCGCTCAAAACGGTTACGCAGGAAGACGGCGGCTCCGTTCATCAGGATGAGAAAGGCCAGCAGTACCATGATGGCCGCGGAGGTTCGCTCCATAAATGCCCGTTCAGGGCTGTCGGCCCAGAGATATATCTGAACGGGCAGGGCGGTGGCGGGATCGGTGATGCTGCCTGGAATGTCGGCAATAAAGGCCACCATGCCTATCATGAGCAGCGGGGCGCTTTCACCGAGGGCACGGGCCATGCCTATAATGGTGCCGGTCAGCATGCCGGGCAGGGCCAGGGGCAGGACATGGTGGATCACGGTCTGCATTCTGGATGCCCCTACTCCCAGGGCTGCCTCGCGGATGGATGGCGGAACCGATTGCAGGGCGATACGGCTGGCGATGATAATTGTGGGCAGGGTCATCATGGTCATGACCAGACCACCCACCAGGGGCGAGGAACGGGGCATGCCGAAAAAGTTCAGGAATACGGCCAGGCCCAGGAGGCCGAAGACAATTGATGGAATAGCGGCAAGGTTGTTGATATTCACCTCGATTATATCGGTCCAGCGGTTCCGGCCGGCAAACTCTTCCAGGTAGATTGCCGCGGCGACCCCGATGGGAAAGGAGAGCAGCAGGGTAATGAGCAGCAGGTAGAATGAGCCGACAGCCGCGCCCCGGATTCCGGAAAGCTCCGGGTCCCGGGAGTCACCGGCCGTAAAAAAGGTGGTGTTGAAGACCTTTTTCAGGCGTTTGTCGGTGTTTAACCGGTCGATCCAGGTCAGTTGAATATCCTTGATGAGCCGGTCGCTCTCAGGAGTTGTCCGGTCAACGTATCCTTTCATGAACATGTCAACCTCGTCCGATGCCGGCACCCATACCTCCTGCGTGGTTCCGATTAAACCGGGATTGTTGACAACCAGTTCCCGCAGTTGATAGGCGGCGCCGCTGCTGACCAGGCGATAGAGCAGGCGCTTTGTATTCCGTCCCGAGACATCGGGAAAGCTGTTGCGCAGGCTTCTTTTTACCAGGCTCTCATAGTCGGCCCGAGAGAGGTTGGCCGCGTCAAAGAGATCCGGGGCGAAAAAGACCCGCAGCTGTATCCTGGTCTGGAAAAAGGCCGGGTAACCATTGCTGGAAATGGTGATGAACAGGGTTGCCAGGCAGGCCAGGCTGGTAATAATCGCGGCCAGGCCAATGGCCCGGAAACGTTTTTCAGCCCGGTACCGTCTGGCCAGGCTCCGTCTTACCAGCTCAGAGGTTGTTTTGCGGGGGGCGGACATGCTGTTTCTCTCAATCATACTGTTCACGGTATGTTCTGACGATGTAGAGGGCCGTAATGTTGAGCAGAAGGGTGATTGTAAAGAGAAGAAGGCCAAGGGCGAAGGCCGCCAGGGTTTTGGGACTGTCAAACTCCTGGTCGCCTACCAGCAGGGTAACGATCTGAACGGTGACCGTGGTGACGGCCTCAAGGGGATTGGCGGTCAGCTTGGCCGAGAGGCCCGCTGCCATAACGACAATCATGGTTTCACCGATGGCCCTGGATACGGCCAGAAGAATGCCGCCGACAATGCCCGGAAGCGCGGCAGGCAGGATGACCAGTCGGACGGTTTCGCTTCTGGTGGCCCCAAGGGCGTAGGATCCGTCCCGCAGGGATTGGGGGACGGCATTGATGACGTCGTCGGAAATGGACATGATGAATGGAATAATCATGATTCCCATAACCAGGCCCGCGGCCAGGGCGCTCTCGGAGGATACGGCAAGACCGAACGCGCCGCCCAGATCACGGATAAACGGCGCCACCACCAGGGCCGCGAAGAATCCGTAAACCACCGTCGGGATGCCGGCCAGTATCTCGATAAGGGGTTTGGCCACCGCCCGGACGCGCTTGCCGGCATATTCGGCCAGGTAGATGGCCGACATGAGTCCGATTGGAACGGCAACAGCCATGGCCAGGGAGGAGATCATCAGGGTGCCGGTGAAAACGGGCACCGCTCCAAAAGCTCCGGAAGAACCGACCTGGTCGCTGCGGATGGCTGTCTGCGGACTCCAGTCAAGACCAAAGAGGAAATCGGTCAGCGGCACGTGCCGGAAAAACCGCAGGGCCTCAAAAAGAACGGAGAGCACAATGCCGATGGTGGTGAATATGGCAATGGTTGCGCAGCCAAACAGAACGAAGCGGATAATCGTTTCAACCTGGTTTCTGGCGCGCAGCGCCGGTGCGATCCGGCGCAGGGTCAGGCCGGCGAAGGCCAGGCCGACGATCAGCAGGAGCGCGCTCTGAATGGAGTCGCTCGTCCTCCGGAGGTGGAGATAGTAGGTCGCTGCTGTTTCAATGGCCGGTTCCTTGGGGCCGCCGAACGAGTTCCCCGCTGCCAGGTTCTTG
>JAJRTB010000153.1 GCA_024278495.1 Deltaproteobacteria bacterium | reverse complement strand
GTCATGATCGCCCGGGCCATCTGCCAGCAGCCGAGGATCATGCTCCTTGACGAGCCTACCGCCGCCCTGGATCCGGCCCACCAGCTGATCGTCATGCAGCTCATGCAGCGGCTCAGGAAGGAAGAACATATAACCGTGATCATGGTCTCCCACGACCTGAACCTGGCCGCCATGTTCGGCAGCCGCATTCTTCTGATCAAGGAGGGGCGCGAACTGGTCAGCGGCAGCCCGGCCGGGATCATGACGCCTGAGAACCTGCAGCAGGCCTACGGCTGTGACATGCACGTGGATATCCATCCCCGGACCGGCACCCCCCGCGTCAGCCTCGTCCCTATGCCTGGTTCCTGATTTTTCCCGGGAAAAATTCATCTGCACCACGGGTGAACGCTCACGGATTCTGGAGTATGAGTGGGCACTACCTTAAGAGTGGATTTATAATCTAATTCAGAAGGTGTTCAATGAAAAAGGAGGGAAGCCCCTCTGTGTCAATGAAAGTGAGACCTCTGCCCCTTGCGAAATCAGCCCGGATATTTCACAAAGGTCGTTGCGAAAGGTCTGAACGTGCCGGGGATTCAGCGTTTCGCGCAGGAAATTTATCTTGACATTTTGCTTTGGAGTTGTGGGAAATGTCCCTGGAATTGAAGTGTTTTGTCCCGGGCAAAAAAAGTTGCCACACCGCATCTTTTCCTGGTACAGGAAACTGAGAGGCCGGCTTGTCTTGTCCCAGGTTCAGTGAGTCAGGTCCGGCAGGAGTGCAGCGTTGGCGGTTTTTTTGGGGGTGGGAGGATTGTGGGAGAAAACAATGCGGTTGTTCTGGCCATGTTCGGCACCTCGGTGGTCGGGGCGTTACCTGATCTGTTGCATGTTCCGGCGCGGATGAGCTTGGCCTTTCCGGGGGCGGATGTGCGGTTCGGGTTCAGCTCCGCCGTCCTGCGGCGTATCTGGCATGGCCGTGGGCGGGACGCGGACTTTCGGAGGGCCCATCCTGATGTCCCCGGGGACGTGTACCGGGTCCCTGCTCCGGTGGACCTGGCAGGAGAACTGCTTGCCCTGGGATACGACGGTGTTGTTGTTCAGCCGGTTCTGCTGGCCGCGGGTGATGAGTACCGGGACCTGTTGGAGGATGTTGCCGTCTGCCGGGAAGAGCTTTCCGGCGCCGCGGGCCGGCTTGTGGTCGGGCGGCCGCTGCTGGGTCGCCGTGACAGTCGTCCTTCTCCCGAAGATTTGCGTGAGGTCGGACAGGCCCTGTCCGCGGACATAGAGTACGCCCGCTCCCGGGGCGCTGCCCTGCTCTACATGGGGCATGGCGCCAGGCAGGCCCCGCAGGTGACTGACGGTGTTTATGCTGCCTTTGTTGAGACCATGGCCGGGCTTTATCCGGAGACGGATGTTTTTGTGGCGACCGTGGAGGACGGGGCTCTGGGGCTGGATGCTGTCCTTGTCCGGGTACGGCGGCGGGGTGTCTCCCGGCTTGTGCTCAAGCCTCTGATGGTGGTGGCAGGCAAACACGCGCGTGATGACATGCTCGGGCCCGCGCCCCGGGGCTGGCTTTCCCGGCTTGAACAGGAAGGTTTTCAGGTGGAGCCGGTTTCGCGCGGCCTCGGCGGCCTGGACGCCTGTGCCGATATCTTTGTGCGCCGCGCGTCGGACGCGGCCGGCCAGGCCGGAATCGGGCTGCGTTGATCAGGCGCTTGCGCGCAGGTTCCGTCAAAGGACCGTGACGGTCGGAAAAACAGGAATCTTCCCTGGTGATTCGGGGCGGCCAGGGACATGACAACAGAGATCATCATTGTCGTGCCGCCGCAACAGCAACAGATTGCCTGATTTCAGCGAGGATGGGATGTCCTATATCCTGGTAACAAACGACGACGGGGTGTACGCGCCCGGTATCCGGGCCCTGCATGACGCGGTGCGCCACCTGGGCCGGGCCGTGATCGTGGCGCCGGAACGCGACAAGAGCGCGGTCAGCCATGCCCTGACCATGAACCGGCCGCTTTTGGTCCGGGAACTGGAGCCGGATGTCCATACCCTGGACGGCACCCCCACCGACTGCGTCACCATCGGCATGAACAAGATCCTGCCGCAGATGCCTGACCTGCTGGTCTCGGGCATCAATCCCGGCGCCAACTTAGGGGACGACATCAGCTATTCCGGCACGGTGTCGGCCGCCATTGAGGGGACCATGTACGGCATTCCGTCGCTTTCCTTTTCACTGGCCGGCGAAGCTCCGTTTGATTTCGAGACGGCCGCGGCCGTGGCCTGGAAGCTCGCTTCCATGGCCCTGGAGTTCGGCCTGCCCGAAAAGACCCTGCTCAACATCAATATTCCGCAGCGGCCGCCGGCCATGATCCGCGGCATCCGTTTTACCCGGCAGGGCCGGCGCATCTACAAAAACGCCATCCAGGAGACCTATGATCCCTGGGGCAGGAAACATTACTGGATCGGCGGCGGCACGGTCCACTGGTCCGGCGGGGACGAGACCGACGAGCATGCCGTCAATGACGGCTATATCTCGGTGACCCCGATCCAGCTTGATCTGACCAACCACGAGGGCCGTGATTTTCTCCGGCACCACTGGAGAATGTGATGGGACTTCTGGGAGCGCACGAGTCGGTCTCCGGCGGCCTGCACCGCGCCTTTGCCCACATCATGGCGGTGGGGGGCGAGGCCCTGCAGATCTTTACCCGCAACCAGCGGCAGTGGCGGGCCGCGCCGGTCAGCGACGGGGAAGCGGCGCGGTTCGCGGAGGCATGGCAGGTTGCCGGGAACATGCCGGTGGCCTCGCACGCCTCCTACCTGATCAACCTGGGTTCTTCAAAGGAGGAACAGGCCGGGAAATCGGTGGCCGCCTTTGTTGACGAGCTTGTCCGGTGCGACCGGTTGGCGATTCCCCAGGTTGTGATCCATCCGGGCAGCCACGGCGGGGCAGGGATTGAGGCAGGTCTGGCCAACGTAGTCCGGCACCTGGACGTGGTTTTTGCCAAGTTGGGGCCGGATTCACGGGTCACGGTCCTGCTTGAGACCACTGCCGGGCAGGGGACCGGGCTCGGCAGCCGCTTTGAGGAGCTTGCCTGGATCATCAATACTTCG
>JAJRTB010000152.1 GCA_024278495.1 Deltaproteobacteria bacterium | reverse complement strand
TTTTTTTTATTGAAACAGCTTCTGGAGGCTTGAAGAACGTGAAACCCGATATTCATCCCGAGTACCATACCATAACCGCTAAATGCGCCTGCGGCAGCGAATTTGAGCTGGGGTCCGTCAACAGGGAGATCAGCGTTGAGATCTGCTCGGCCTGTCATCCTTTTTTTACCGGCAAGCAGAAACTTGTTGATACGGCGGGCCGGATTGAGAAGTTCAACAGGAAGTACGCCAAGCACCTCGCCCGGCAGGAGCAGAAGTAGGTTTTTTTGTATTGTCTCCACCTGGCGGCCCTCTCTGTCCGCCAGGTGGTTTTTTTTGTCCTGTTTTTTGTCCTGTGAAACGGTCGTGCCGTCCGTGTTTACCTGCCTGTGTCGCGCCGGACGCGTGAATCCTGGAGTGAGAGTGGATGTTTGAGAACTTGTCTGATCTTGATGAGCGTCTTGCCGAGCTTGAGGGGCTCCTGTCTGATCCATCCGTGTTTGATGATCAGGAAAAGTATCAGAAGATTGTTCGTGAGCATTCCCATGTCTCCAGTCTGCACGAGTTGTACGCTGAATACCGGTCGGTCCTGCATCAGATCGAAGAGAACCGGGAACTGTTGAATGAGGAGTCCGGCGACCGGGACCTGGAAGAGCTGGCCCGTGAGGAGCTCGCTGACCTGAACCGCCGCCGGGATGAACTGGAACAGGCAATCAATCTGAAGCTTCTGCCCCGTGACCCCAACGACGAAAAAAACATCTTTCTGGAGATCCGGGCCGGAACCGGCGGTGATGAGGCCGCGCTCTTCGCCGCGGATCTTTTCCGGATGTACAGCCGTTTCGCCGAATCCATGGGCTGGAAGGTTGAAGTGATGTCCAGCAGTCCCATCGGTATTGGCGGTTTCAAGGAGATCATTGCCCTGATCAGCGGCGACCATGTGTATTCCATGCTCAAGTACGAGTCCGGCGTGCATCGGGTGCAGCGGGTCCCGGATACCGAGACCCAGGGACGCATCCACACCTCGGCCGTTACCGTGGCAATCATTCCCGAGGCCGATGAGGTGGAGGTTCAGGTGGATCCCGGTGAGTTGAAGATTGACGTGTACCGGTCATCCGGGCCGGGAGGCCAGAGCGTCAACACAACAGATTCGGCGGTCCGGGTTACGCATCTGCCCACCGGATTGGTCGTGATCTGTCAGGATGAGAAGTCTCAGCACAAGAACAAGGCCAAGGCTCTTCAGGTCCTGCGGGCCCGCCTCCTGGACAAAATGGAGCAGGAACAGCACGACAGGATTTCCGAGGACCGCAAGAGCCAGATAGGGTCGGGTGACCGCAGTGAACGAATCAGGACCTATAATTTTCCCCAGGGCAGGGTGACGGATCATCGCATCAACCTGACCCTCTACAGGCTGGATCAGATCATCGGCGGAGGCCTGCAGGAGATCATACAACCCCTGATCGCTCACTACCAGGCCAGGGCGCAGGGGCATGCCGCCTGATATCCCGCCTCCTCCAGCTGGTGCGCGTTTCCCATGAGCGGCCTGGGTCGACTGTACGCTGAAACGGTCGCCCGCCTTGAACGGGCCGGGATCGACAGCGCATCCTCGGAGGCAACGCTTCTGTTCGCACATTTCCTTGACGCCTCGCTCTCTCATATATTCCTGCATCCGGAAGAGGATGTTTCCCCGGACGCTGTTGTGCGCCTTGAGCAGGCCCTTGCGCGGCGTCTTCAGCGTGAACCGCTCCAGTACATACTCGGTGTCCGGGAATTCTGGTCCCTGGAGTTCGTTGTCTCGCCGTCGGTTCTTGTGCCCCGGCCTGAAACAGAGTTCCTGGTGGACCGGGTCCTGCATGTCCTGGCTGTCCATGGGTTTAACAGGGGGCCGCTGCTCGATATGTGCACCGGCAGCGGTGTCATTGCCATTGTCCTGGCCCGTGAACTCAAGGCGGACCTGGTGCTGGCCGTGGACGTTTCGTATGAAGCGTTGCGGGTCGCGGCGCAGAATGCCGGGCGTCACGACACCAGGGGCTCGGTTCAGCTTGTCTGTTCCGATCTGTTCAGCTCCCTGCGACGCAGGCCCCTGTTTGAGTTGATTGTGGCCAATCCTCCCTATATCCGCTGTGATGATTTCGCGTTCCTGCCGCCTGAAGTGCGGGACTGGGAACCGAAGGCCGCTCTGGTCGCGGGCGGGGAAGGTCTTGATATAGTTGAAAAGATAGCTGTTGCAGGCTATGAATACCTGTTGCCCGGGGGCTGGATGTTTCTCGAGGTTGGTGCCGATCAGCAGGCCGCGGCACGTGATCTCTTTCTGAAAAGGATACCGGGAGGATACGAACAGGTCGAGGTGTTGAAAGACTGGACCGGTCGGCCCAGGGTCCTGCAGGCCAGAAAAAGGACGGGATAAATGGACAAAATAGTTATTGAAGGGGGACGCCCCCTTGCAGGGACGGTTCGGGCCAGCGGCGCCAAGAATGCCGCTTTACCGCTTATGGCCGCTACTCTGGTCGCACCGGGATCACATGTTCTGCATAATGTCCCTGATCTGCGTGATACCAGGACCATGCTCCGGCTGCTCGAGACCCTGGGGGCGTCCTGTGAACGGCAGGGAACGATAGTACGGATCGATACAACGAGCCTTACCGGGGCCGAAGCGCCCTATGAACTGGTCAAGACCATGCGGGCGTCTGTTCTGGTTCTCGGGCCGCTGATCGCCCGGACCGGTTATGCCCGTGTTTCCCTGCCCGGCGGTTGCGCCATCGGGGCGAGGCCCATCGACTATCATCTGCGTGGCTTTGAACAGCTGGGAGTGATCACGACCCTGGCCGAGGGGTACGTGGAGGCATCGGTCGATACCGTCCTCAAGGGGAATGTTGTCTATTTTGATACTCCGTCCGTGACCGGGACGGAAAACCTGATAACGGCCTCTGTCTTGTGCCGGGGCACGACCGTCATCAAAAACGCGGCCAGGGAGCCCGAAGTGGGCAACCTTATTGATATGCTCAATGCCATGGGCGCGGATATCGAGGGCAGGGATTCCGACCGGTTGACCGTCAGGGGGGTGGAGCGGTTGCGGCCGGTTGAGACAGAGATCATCCCGGACAGGATAGAGGTCGGGACCTTTCTGATCGCGGCGGCAGCGACCGGAGGAGAGGTAACGGTGGCGGGATGCGTGCCGGGTCACCTTCCCGCCCTGATCGAGAAGCTGCGGAGTACGGGTGTTGATATCGGGGAAACCGGTGACAGCCTGACTGTCAGGCGAAAAGACGCTGGAGCTGGCGGTCGGCCTGCCCTGAAGAGCGTTGATATACGGACCATGCCCTATCCGGGATTTCCCACGGACCTTCAGGCCCAGTTCATGGCCCTGATGACGCAGGCTGACGGTGTATCAGTCATCCACGAGACAATTTTCGAGAACAGGTTCATGCATGTTGCCGAGCTCCGGAGGCTGGGAGCGGAGATCAAGGTGGACGGTTCTGCCGCCATAGTTACCGGGAGGAGGCGCGAAGAACTCTGTGGGGCCCCGGTCATGGCGACGGATCTGCGCGCGTCCGCATCCCTTGTGATAGCGGGTCTGTCCGTCCCGGGCACCACGGAGATCTCGCGGGTCTATCACCTGGAACGGGGATACGAGAATATGGTGGACAAACTGCGGGAGCTAGGCGCTGCTATTCGGACTGAGAGGGAGGAGAATCAGGCAGGGGCAACCTGATTCGGACGGTGCAGCCTTCACCGGGTCTGCTGTCAATTTCCACAATGCCCCGGTGGCTGAGGATGACCTGCCGGACAATGGCCAGGCCCATGCCGGTGGCATCCTCCCTGGTCGTGAAAAATGGTTCAAATATCCGGTCTTTAATGGCCGGGTCTATTCCCGGGCCCTTGTCGATGATCTCAAGGAGAATGCGTTCTTTCCCGGATTCTTTCCCGATCTCTTCGCAGGCCCTGACGTAAATACTCCCGCCGGTATCCGCCGTAACATGACAACTGTTTTTCAACAGGTGGACAAGGGCCGTCTGCAGCAGGTTACGGTCGGCGCAGATATCCAGCCCGGGCTGGATATCCAGTGTAATGCGACAGTCCCTGAACCGTGAATCCTGCCGGATGATTTCCGTTGTTTTTCGGCAAAATTGTTTGAGGTTGAACCACTGCGGCTCAAGGTTCATGGGGCGGGCATAGAGCAGGAAATCGGTTATGGCCTGGGCCAGCCGGTCCGATTCCCGCAGGATAATGTCTATCAGGTTGGCCCTGGTCGGGTCGTCCATCCGGTTGCCGTCGTCAATTTCCATGGAGAGGATCTGGGCCGAGCCGGAGATTGCTGCCAGTGGATTGCGGAAATCATGCGCAATGGACGCGCTCATTTCACCGATGGCCGCCATCTTTTCGGCCTTGCGCACCTGCTGCTCCATCTGCTCAATCCTGCTGATATCCTGCATGGTGATCACCTTGCAGTCAGCGCATGTACCGCCGGATTCACCTTTTTGCGGCATATTCAGGGTGGAGCAGGAATAGCCGATCCTGACCTGGCGCCCGTCCTTGCGAACCAGATCAGCCGTAGACCGTTCGCTTGTGTCGGGGGATATCCGGGGAAAGACGTCCTGGAGTATCCTCCCGTTCAGTTCCGATTCCGCGAATCCGGTGATATTTTCCGCAGCCGGATTAAATGAGGTGATTCTGTTTTCGTCATCAACAGTGATGATCCCGGTCATGATGTCATCAAAAATCTGCTTGTAGAGGAGCAGCAGTTTGTCGAACTCCTGTTCCGTCCTGGACAGGGCATCCTCGGTGGTGCGCAGCCGGTGGGCAAGTATGCCGCTCAGCATGGCGATCAGGAAGAAAGTGAGCCCGTAGACCGCGAAGATATTCATGCCGGCCAGGAGGCTGTCGATGCCGGAATACCGGGATATATAAAAATAGGCGGGTACCCTGCCGCTGAACTCAAGCAGCAGTACGGCAGCGTACAACAGGGTAGCGGCCGCGGCCGTGACCAGGGCGCTGTTTCGGTACAGGATAAGGCCGCTGGCTACAACCGGCAGGAAGAATATGGCCGTGAAAATCGATTGGCTGCAGCCGGTGGCATAGACGAGAATCGCAATAAACACTGTGTCGGCAAGAGTCTGGCTCCGGGCAAAATTTCGTAAATTAAGGCTCCTTTTCTGAAGAAAAAAGGCCGAGCTGATGGAAAAGGTATAGATAAAAAGTATATAGAGGAAGATGAAAAAGTCCGGCGGCAGAATGATAAGCCGATCACCGGTATGCAGAAGAATGGAGATGCCGAGAAGAAGAGTGTAGAGGATAACGCGAAACAGCAGGAACCAGAGGATATGGAGTCTCAGCTGCTCGTCCGAATCCGTGACCGGCACGATGTTTTTCAGGATATTACCGGAGAACATTCACGCAACCGGCGGGTATTGAACAGGACCGGGGCAACTCGCCACAACCACCGCATCTTCGCACAGGCGCTCTTGCCGGCATATCCGGTTATAGGGGCCAGGAACGCCTGCGCGAATCTGCCCCACCTGTGCCGGGTTACAATTTAGAGGCAACAAAAACGCAGGGTTTTTATCCCCGTGATCAGATCCGGACCGGGGGGCGCCCGATACATTTCGTCGGTTAATCAATTTCATACTTTTTGGTCTTGTAGCGCAGGGAGCGAAAACTGATCTTCAACAGTTCAGCCGCCTTCATTTTGGAATTTCCGCCCCTGTTCAGGGCGTACTGAATAATTTTTTTCTCAAGACTTGTCAGGACGTCCTCCATCCCCCGCTCAAACAGTTCTTCCTCGTCCTCCGCAGCGACAAAGAGGGGAGCCTTCCGGTCAGATCCGGCCTGGGTACGATGCCGGACCTTCAGGTTGTCGGGAAGAATTATATTTGATGATTCCAGGGCAACGCCGCGCTCTATGATATTTTCAAGCTCGCGAACGTTACCCGGAAAATCATAGTCCATCAGGACCTTGAGGCCGTAGGATGAGATGGTCTGGACATCCTTGCCCAGGAGTTTGGAGTATTTTTCAAGAAAATGAGCCACCAGAAGCGGCACGTCATCCTTGCGTTCCCGCAGGGGGGGGACCCGAATCGGCACAACCGCGAGCCGGTAGTAGAGGTCTTCCCGGAAACGCCCCTGCCGGATTTCTTCCTGCAGGTCCCTGTTGGTTGCCGCGATGATGCGGACGTTGACCTTGTGGGTCCTGGTGCTGCCGACCGGCATGAATTCACGCTCCTGCAGAACCCGGAGCAGTTTGGTCTGGATAATGGGGGTCAACTCACCGATTTCATCAAGAAAGGCTGTGCCTCCGTCCGCCAGCTGAAAAAGGCCGTCCTTGTTGGCAATGGCACCTGTGAAGGAACCCTTGACGTGACCAAACAGTTCACTTTCAAGCAGGTTTTCCGGAATGGCGCTGCAGGTAATGGGCACAAAGGGTGCGTCCTTGTCACCGCTCAGGTTATGGATGGCCTTGGCCACCAGCTCTTTGCCGGTACCGGACTCGCCGTAAATCAGGACATTGGCCGGTGTCGGAGCGATGCGTTTGATCAGGTCGAATATCCGTACCATCTCCGGACTCCGGCCGATAATCCGGGAAAAGTGTTTTTCGGATTCCTGCCCGGTGCGGGAAGCGACCTTCCTGCTTGTGGCGGAACGGATTACCTTCTTGATCTCATCAATCTTGAATGGTTTGGTGATGTAGTCAAAGGCGCCGTCTTTCATGGCGGTGACGGCGTCTTCCGGTGAGGCAAAGGCGGTTATCATGATAACCGGCAGGTCCGGCCGGGAGGCTTTCAGCCGTGCCAGCATGTCAAGGCCGCTTATGCCCGGCATGCGGATATCTGATATAACCAGGTCAAACTCCTGCTTTTCAATCTGTTTGAGCGCGTCCTCGCCTTCGGCGGCAACCGAGACGCTGTGGCCGTCCTTTTCAAGCAGGATTTGCAGGAATTCGCGCATGCTGCGTTCGTCATCAACAATTAGAATACTGGGCATTATTGGGATATCATTGTGATTTTTATGTTAAATTCATAGTGTAGTGTACGGTGCGGGCCGGGTGAAGTCAACAGGGAACCCGGGAAAATGCCGGTCAGATCCTGTTGAGGGCTTCCTGATGGGCCGCTGGCAGGCGCTCTGACGGGCGGATCGGGTGAAATCACACTGGTATATACCCTGTGATGAGACAGGTAAAAAGTTCGCCATCATGTTTACAATACCTGCTGAACAGGGTATCCTGCCACGAATCGCGAACCAGGGTCGAGCTGTTCAGGGGCTGCTCCCCCGGACGGGTCACCCCGGCGGCCACGAGCAACATGGAGCAAAACGATTGAGCCAATGCAGGAACAGTTTGATAAACAGTCCTTGACCGAGCATCTGCGTGAACTGCGCAGTTGCCTGCTGGTGTCTTTTGGCGCCGTAGCTGCCGGTTTTGCCCTTTCGTATGGCTTCATCAGGCAGATCAGCGACTGGTTTTTCAGGCCGTTGATCCGGGTGCTGCCGGAGAGCAAGCCTCTCATCTTCACCTCCTACCAGGAGGGGTTTTTTTTTATCTGAAGCTTGCCCTGGTCTGCGGTGTCCTGTGTGCCGCCCCGGTTATCTTTCATCAGGCCTGGAGGTTTATTGCGCCCGGTCTCTACAGGCATGAGCGGCGGCTCCTGCTTCCCTTTACCATTATTTCAACACTCTGTTTCCTGGGCGGCGCAGCCTTTGGTTACTTTGTTGTTTTTCCGCCTGCCTTCAGGTTCCTGGTCGGGTATGGCAGTGAAATCCTCGATCCGCTGCCCGCGGTGAGTGAATATTTTTCGCTGTCCTTGCGCTTGCTTATCGCCTTTGGTATTGTCTTTGAACTGCCGGTGTTTATGGTGTTCCTGGCCAAGGTCGGGGTTGTTGACAGTCCGATTCTCCGGAAAAACAGAAAGTACGCCCTGTTGGCCAGCTTTGTTGTCGCCGCCATTGTTACCCCCACGCCGGACGTGGTAAACCAGTTGCTGATGGCCGGTCCCCTGATCGTCCTCTATGAAATCAGTATTGTGGCGGTCAGTTTTTTTGGCCGGAAAAGATTCACCGGCTTTACCGGGAGCGACTCCCCGGACGAGAATGGTGCTCCCGGGGATTCCGGCGTGCCTCCGGAGGAAACATAGGACGCGGCGGCCGGCTGTCGCGCCCGCGACGTGATGCAACATGTTCCTGAAGAGCTTGTCAGGAAAACAGGTGGTAGAATGAAGAGAGGAGTCACAGGTCATGTCCAGTTCGATAGATTTTGACCGGGCCCTGGAAACAGGCCGCCCGCCCAATGTTCGCAGGTTGTTTCCCAATTCGCGTGCCCTGCTGGTCAGCGGCAAGGTGATCGACCGGTCCATGCTGGCCAAGGGCGCGGCCATGACCATGGCGGCCAACGGCCGGAGCCATATTGTTATCCGGGGCGCCCTGCAGGCCGCGCAGAAGGCAAACGCCGCGATCATAATTGAAATTGCCCGTTCAGAGGGAGGCGCCTCGGCCTACTGCGCTGTGAACTTCTGGAACCTGGCCCGGCAGGTGGATGCCGTCTGTAACGAGCTGGAGATAACCGTGCCCGTGGCCATCCATGCCGACCATTACTGGATCAAGAGCCAGGCAGACCTGCCCATGGCCCATGTTGAGATTCCCTCGTTGTTTGATGCCGGAGTAACCTCCATTGCCATAGACGCCTCCCACCTGCCGGATGATGAAAACCTGCTGGCCAGTATTGATCTGGCATCGTATATCCCGACCTGGGCCGGTTATGAAACCGAGGTCGGCGAGATAAAGGGGAAGTTCGGCCTTTCAT
>JAJRTB010000151.1 GCA_024278495.1 Deltaproteobacteria bacterium | reverse complement strand
CCGTCCGGCTGGGTAAAGGTAAAGACCTCGCCGTGATAGGGCCTGGCAAAGGCAGAAGACGCGATCAAGATCATGAGGAGGAAAAGAACAACGGTAACAGGTTGGCGACGCATGACAGTCCTTTGTATTTTTTATGAGTGGCCTCTGAACGTACATCTCAGGTGAACAACGTCCGGGGTCACGGGTGAGGAGAGCTTTTTCTGCATTTTTGGTCTATTATAATCGATACAGCTTGTTGCACACAACAGGATGATTCTCATTACTGAAACAATATTCTTTCACCCCACAGCCCCGTGAAGAGGAAAATCGCATGACAACAGAAATTACCTTTTATAAATCAGCTCTCTGACCGCGCTGCATACTGGCCGACCGTGCGTTGACCGAACTGGAACAGAAAAACCCGGACCTGGCAATAACCAGGATAGACGTGGTCACCCACCCCCTGCGGGCCTGGCGGGACGGTATCCGGTTTTTCCCGGCCCTGAAAGCAGGCGACAGGAGCATTTCAGGCGTCTTTCTCAGCCCGGAGCGGATCCGGGACTTCATTGAGGAAACATCCGGGGGATGAGCCCCGTGACCCACCGGCCGCAACCAGTCACAGGGTACAGGGAAAGGCGCCCTGTGACCGTTTACCACCGGCCAAATGCTTCAGAAAACGGAACAGGCCTTCAAAAAAAATCCTCGCCCCGGGCCGGCCGCCATGCGGCCTGCACAAGCTGCCAGTCACCGTCCCGCTTAACCAGTTCCAGCTCAAAGCGGTAGAGGTCGGCCTGCATGTTGAGCAGGGAGTCAAGATCCGACACATTCCGCCCGGTCATGGCGACAAAAACAGTCAACCGCGCCTGGTCCGGGGCGGGGAAGGAGAGGTTGTCCGTCCGGGTCAGCAGGTGGATATTCTTGTGCATGAAAAGGTAGCGGGCAGTCAGGGCAACCAGGTCCCGGCGGCCGCGTCCCCGGTCATCCGCGTACTCTTCGGCAATCAGGCTCTTGACGTCACCGATATTTCGGGATTCCAGGGCCTCCTCGCCCGCTTTGATAAATTTTCTGACCTGCTCTTCGGGGCTGTCGTCCGGGCCGCAACCGGTCAGAAGCATCAGTACTGCCACCATTGCGGCGATCAGGGCGCGTGATACGGCACGCTGGAATTTCATGATAAAGCCTCCGTTCAGACCGGCCGCATCTCAGCGGTTCAACCCATACTGCCGGTTCAACCGCTCCAGGATCCGGTCCCGGTTGTTGACCGGCTGGTTCAGCAGGATAACAAAGGGCAGGCCATTGGCAAGGTAGCCCGCATAATTATACACGCCCTGCAGGGTGCCTGACTTGAGCCTGATCCCCCGTTTGAGAGCAAGCAGGTGACTGTAGGGCCTGAAGTCCGCCAGGACCTGCACCATTTCTTCCACCGTCACCCGGTTGCGGCGCGACAGCCCGGCTCCGTCATAGGCGCTCCAGACGGCGCCGGGGCCGAGCAGACCAAGCAGGACGCTGTCCACGCTCTGGTTCGCCTTGTCCCAGGTTGCCGGGAAACCGTAGCGGGCAACGCCGCAGGCCAGAAAGACCTGGTTGGCGACAAAGTTGTTGGAAAAGGCGAGAGCGAGACGGATCACCTCCTCCAGGCTCCGGCTGTTTTCATGGCGGTAGATGAGGCGGGCCGTATCCGGCACCTGTCCCGACCCCCGACGTGTGCCGACCGATACGCCCTGCCGGATCAGCAGGGCCCTGAACAGCTCGGCAACGTAGCGGCCGGTTCGCTCCGACACCGCGCAATCCCGGGGGCAGACATTGAGCCGGTAGACCCCGGGCGCCAGGCCCGCCCCCAGCTCAGCCATAATCGGCAGGTCCGGGGTCTGGGGTTCGGCCGAGACCACCCCGCCCCCGTTGTCCACCCGGATCTTTACCGTGTTGAAGTTGACCGCCACGGCAACGACCGGCACGTCATAGGGGTTACTGCTGCTCCCCTGTCCCGGCGTCCCGTCCTCCAACTGATACCGCGAGGAATCGACAACAATTCCCCGCACCCCGGTCAAACCCGCCTCGCGCAGTCGGCCGGCAATCCGATCCACCTCCTCGGAAACCAGAAAGGGATCGCCCGCGCCCCTGATATAGAGGTTGGCCGCGTCATCCAGGAAGAAATCCGTGGTAAAGCGATATTCCGGGCCCAGGATCCGCAGGGCGGCCAGGCCGGTGGCAATTTTGAGAATGGAGGCGGGGATAAAAGGCTGGTCCGGGTTGCAGGCGGCTATAATCCGTCCCTGCGCGTCAGCGACCCCCCAGGCGCCAGATTCCAGGAGCCCGGAAAAAGACCGGCAGCCGGCCGCGGCCGGCTGCCGGGAAGAGACAACAAGAACAACGGCACAAAGACAGAAACAGAGAATAAAACGATCTTTCACCGTTGGTTCAATGCGATCAGGAAGTTTTGGGCAGGTTTTTCAGGGACTCGGCAATCTCCTCCCTGGGCAGAGAGTAGTTGTGCAGTTCCCCGGCAAAATAACTGTCATAGGCGGCCATATCTATCAGACCGTGACCCGAAAGGTTGAACAGGATGGTCTTGGGCTCGTTCAGGTCCCGGGTCGCCTCGATAATGGCCCCGCGCACCGCGTGGCAGGTCTCAGGCGCCGGGATGATCCCCTCGGTCTTGGCAAAGAGGATGCCTGCCTCGAAACACTCCATCTGGTGAACATTCAGGGGCGTCACAATGTTTTCACGAACCAGGGCCGAAACAATGGGCGCCATGCCGTGATAGCGCAGGCCGCCCGCGTGGATGCCCGGCGGCATGAAATCGTGCCCCAGGGTGTGCATGTGCAGCAGCGGGGTCATGCCGCCGGTATCACCGGAGTCGTAGGCCAGCTTGCCTTCGGTCATGGTGGGACAGGACGCCGGCTCGACACCGACGAACCTGATCTTTTTGCCGTCCAGGTAATCGGGGACAAAGGGCACGGCCAGGCCCGCGAAGTTGGAACCGCCGCCGCAGCAACCAACGATGACATCCGGGTATTCGCCGGCCAGCTCCATCTGTTTTTTTGCCTCAAGACCGATGATGGTCTGGTGCAGGATGACGTGATTCAGAACCGAACCCAGGGCGTAGTTGGTATGCTCGGTGGTCACCGCGTCTTCCAGGGCCTCACTGATGGCGATACCGAGCGAACCGTTGCTGTCGGGATCCCGTTCAAGGACCGAGCGGCCGTAGTTGGTATAGGGGCTCGGGCTGGCCACAATCTCGGCGCCGAACGTCTGCATGATCGACTTGCGGTACGGTTTCTGGTCAAAGGAAACACGGACCATGTACACCTTGCATTTCAGGCCGAACATGGAGGTGGCCATGGACAGGGCGCTGCCCCACTGGCCCGCGCCGGTCTCGGTGGCGATCCGCTGGATGCCCTCGCGCCTGTTAAAGAAGGCCTGGGGCACGGCGCTGTTTGGCTTATGGCTGCCCACCGGAGAGACCCCCTCGTTTTTAAAGAATATCCTGGCCTTGGTGCCCAGCGCCTCTTCGAGCTTGCGGGCCCGGACCAGGGGCGCGGGCCGCCAGATCTTGTAGATCTCCATGACCTCTTCCGGAATCGGGATTTCACGATCCGGACTCATCTCCTGTTCCAGGAGCCCCATGGGAAAAATGGCGGCCAGCTTTTCAGGGGCCATGGGCTGCATGGTCTCAGGGTCCAGGGGCGGCTGCAGGCCGCCCGGAATATCCGGGCACACGTTGTACCAGCTGGTGGGCATCTCATCATCACGCAACAGGATCTTCTTGGTCATGATCACTCCTTCCTGATTGAAAATTAACTGTTCGGCAGCACCGGGCACAGAGCAGGACTGCGCATGTTTTCACTTCCATACCACATACCACCCGGCCAACTCAAGGATTTGCGTTCAATTCCCGCACCTTTGTCTTGACCATGCGGGCAAGCAAAGCCTCCTGTTCATCAAGACCGACGACCTGAACAAGGATTTCCCGGGGACTCACTCCGGCTTTGCCCTGGTAGCTGACCAGCTCAAAAGTGATCTTTTCCTCAACCGCCTCGAGGCGCACGACCAGGGGCCGGATGTCAATCTCCCGCCGTTTCCGCTTCCGGATCCGTTCAATAACGCGGCTCTCCTCCCGGAGGAACCGGTCAATCCTGCTCAGATGATCAGGGGAGAGGGGCTGGTTGAGCGCCACCTCGTATGTTGTGCACAGGGCCCCGGGTTCCCTGCCCGGCTTCAACTCAATCCTGAACACCTCCATGCCCGGCGGCAGCTCTTTGCTCAGGCGGCGGCAGAAGTCATCTCCGTTGCCGACAGGCCCGGCACACTTCATATCAAAATATTCGACCGCGCTTTCCATGCCCACGGGCAGGGCCGCGCCGAACGAAACTCTTGGGGTCGGATTGAACCCCTGGGAATGGAGAACCGCAACACCGATTCGGCGCAGGCCACGGAAGATGAGCTGCAGTATTTCCAGGTGACTGTACCAGCGGCTGTCACCCAGGCGGGTATAGTGGACCCGGTAGAAGATTCCAGGTATCCCGCCGCTGACAGGTTCCGCCTGTTTTTGCGGCGGCCGGCCCCTGGTTCCGGACATCCTGTCCGGGGCCGGACAGACCACAGGCTTCACTGTCTTGAAATCGCAGAGTCCGCAAAGCTTGCAGCCGCCTGTCCGGCAGTCCGGCGTATATTCCTGCTTCATGGCCCGTTCATGCTCTTTTTCCAGAAACGCGCGGTCCACGCCGCTGTGCAGATGGTCCCAGGGCAGGGCCTCAGTTCGCTCGCGGGCACGCAGGTACGATTCCAGGTCTATCCCGCACCGGCCGGCGGCCTGCCGCCAGTTCTCAAGCCGGTAATGCTCGGACCAGCCGTCGAGCCGGACCCCGCCGCGCCAGGCGGTCTCGATCAGCCGTGACAGTTGCCGGTCACCCCTGGAGAAAACCCCTTCCATCATGCTCTGGCGGGGATCGTGCCACTTGAGCTTGAAGCCCCGGCGCGGCAGGCGCGCCTTCAGATAATCGATCCGCTCACGCGCCTCATCCAGGCTCAACTGGCGTTCCCATTGGAAAGGCGTATGGGGCTTGGGAACAAAGGTTCCGACGCTGACATTGATCTGGACCCGCTTCATGTTCTCACCGGCCTCTTGCCGCGCCCTGGCCGCCAGGTCAATAATCCCGTCAATATCCGCCCCGGTCTCGGTGGGCAGTCCGATCATGAAATACAACTTGATCAGGTTCCAGCCCATGGCAAAGGCGTTGCGACAGGTATCAAGGAGATCCGCCTCGGTAATACCCTTGTTGATCACCTCGCGAAGCCGGTCGGTTCCGGCCTCGGGCGCCACGGTGAATCCGGTCTTGCGCACCCTTCGTATCTGCTCCATGATCTCAGGCGTCAGGGTTCCCACCCGCATGGACGGCATGGATACCGACACATGCTGATCAGCAAAGCGGTCCATGAGCCGGGTAATCAGTTCGGGCATGCAGCTGTAGTCACCCGAGGAGAGCGACAGCAGGGCCAGTTCTTCAAAACCGGTCGCCCCGATACCCCTGTCGGCCGCCGCCAGAATCTCATCAACCGGGCGTTCCCGCACCGGTCGGTAGATGATACCGGCCTGGCAGAACCGACACCCCCTGGTGCAGCCCCGGGCAATCTCGATCCCAAGCCGGTCATGCACCGGCTTGACCACCGGGACCAGGGGAACGCCAGTGTCGGCGATATCGGGCAGCCTGGGCAAAACCCTGCGCCGGACCGTCTCATATCCCTCAAGCAGCGGGATGACACCGGTCAGCACCCCGTCCCGATACCGCGGTTCAAAAAATGAGGGCACATAGACACCCGCAATACGGGCCAGACGGATCAGGGTTTCCCTGCGGCCGCACGCCTCCTTTTTCGCCCGGCGCACAGTTTCCGCGATCTCCGGCGCCACCTCCTCTCCGTCTCCCAGGACAATGGCGTCGAAAAAATCAGCCACCGGCTCAGGGTTCATGCTGCAGGTGCCGCCGCCGATCACCAGGGAGTCGTTTTCGCTCCGCTCCCCGGCCCGCAGGGGCAAACCGGCAAGATCCAGAATGGTGAGAATATTGGTAAAGCAAAGCTCGTAAGGCAGGGTTATGCCGATAACGTCAAAATCAGCCAGCGGCCTGCGGCTCTCGATCGAGGTCAAAGGGAAACCGTGCCTGCGCAGCTCCTGCTCCATATCAACATCAGGGGCGAAGCAGCGTTCCGCCAGCACATTATCGCGCCTGTTGAGGATATGATAGAGGATCTGCAGGCCGAAATGAGACATGCCGATCTCGTAGAGATCCGGAAAAACCAAGGCAAAAGTGACCTCGACCGTGGCAGGATCCTTATAAAAACAGTGCGCTTCACCGCCGACATAACGACCGGGCTTTTTGACCAGCGGCAGAATATTATCAAGAATTACAGTATTATCCATGGCATGACACGACTCCCCGGGGCCGGACTCCCGTACTGAAAAAAAGTTGACATTTCAAGGACTGGCAAGGTAAGCAGATTATGAACCAGTTCCTTGCGAAATATTGTTATTGCTGGTATCAATCCCGAAGTACCTGCCCCGCTCCGGACAAATCGGCTGTTACGGCAGGATCCGCGGCCCTGCGCACATACCCCGCAGCCGGCCGGGAGGATCAGAAAAACTTTGCCCGACTAGACGCAACAACCGTTGACGGCGGCAGCTTTCTGTTCAAGTCAACACCGGACACTATCTTAAACGTGATACCTATGAAAAAGCAAAACATCATTCTCGCGCTCCTGCTTTCCGCTGTTCTTTTCTGGACAGGAGCGGGAACGGCCGCGGCGCGGCCAACGATTAAAGAAATACGCTTTGAATCATCCGCCCCGGGAACCGACCAGGTCATCTTCAGGCTCAACGGTCCCCACCTGCCGAGCACCTTTGCCCTCATGGGCGAACGGCCGCGGGTGGTCTTTGATTTTCCGGACACGGTTCCGACCAAGGCCGTGCACAATTCCATTGACGCTGACGGCCGTTATGTCAAACGGATCAGAACCGGTATCCACCGTGGTAAAAACGCCAAAACCAGGGTTGTCCTTGACCTGGTTTCAAATGATCCGGTTGATTTCAAACAGGACTTTGACACGACCACCAACATCCTGGTGATCAGTGTCTTTGCCCAGGGCACGGAGCCGCCCGAAACAGCAGAGGAGGCGCGCCCGGAACCGGCTCCGGAAGCCGGGACTGCTCCGGAAACCGACATCCCGACTGCCCCCCATGCCGCCGGCCCGGCTCCCTCCGCCGCCACAACCGGGGAGCCGGAGCAGCCAGAACCCGGGCAGGCACTGTCTCCGGATTCCAAACCTGAACCGGCGGCAACACCGGAGCCACCTGTTCAGGCTGAGATGACCGGGCCGACCGCGACACCCTCCGCTGTTCCGGATGAACAAGATGAGGCCACCGTGATTCAGCCCCTGGCCGAGATCGGTGAAATCGGTTCGAAAGACACCGGTCAACCCACACTCTCCAGCATCGAGTTTGACAGGGAGTCCAACCGGGGCGAGATGATTCTCTTCAAGCTCAACGCCTTTAACCCTCCGGTTGTCTTTGGCATTGAAGATGAGATCCCGCGGGTCGTCTGTTTTTTCAAGGGAACCCGTGCCGGCGAACAGTTGCAGGATATTATCAATTCGGACGGTCGCTTTGTCAAGACGATCCGGGTCGGCAAGTACCGTGATCCCGATAACATCAGGGTGGTCCTGGACCTGGAACCGGGTCGCAACTATGACCTGCAGCAGGTCTTTTTCAGGGATGACATGATGTTCATGATTATCATCAATACCGCCGGGGAGAAGCAGAACGCGCAGTAACCCGATATCTGAACCAGCCGCCAGGGATGCGCCGAGCGTAACCATCACAGGGAACAATGAAAAAATCGCTCAAACCGCTACCCTGTACCTGGTTAGAGGGCTCCTTGATTGCAAGTGATCAGGGGCACCCCTGACCACTTGCAAATTATGGGCAGGCACAATCGCAGAGTTACAAACCCTGTGACGAGTTACCCTTGATTGTGGCCAAGCCCTTCCAGAATACCAAATCCAGGAAAAACAGCAAAACGGATCAGACCCGGGTGCGAAACCGGGTCTGATCCGTTTTGTTATCTTGTGCAGACTGTGTCCAGGTCCCCTTTCCACACGGGGCCCTGGTATTCTCAGCCGATCTATGCCACGTTCCAGTCCACCTTTTTGATCCGGCCGGGAACCGCCTTTTCGGTCCGTTGCGGAACCAGTCCATTGGCCAGGAACGCCGTGCACTCCCTGCGTTTTTCAAAAGGGCAGTCTGCGATATTCCAGCACGGAGTGTACTGAAGCAGCTTTTTGATCGCGGGGATCGAGATGCCATGCTCATGGATCATCTCCCGCAGACACTCTATCCACTTTATG
>JAJRTB010000008.1 GCA_024278495.1 Deltaproteobacteria bacterium | reverse complement strand
GAGGTAAATTTCAGCGCCCGCGTGAGGTTGAGTCCCGGGCGCTTGATGTCTTTTTGCAGGAACGGTTGATCGGCCGCGATAATGGCTATGAGTTTATCGTTGTGCCCGCGGCTGAGGGAGCTGCCGGTCGGGCGGTTGTCCTCAGTCAGACTGATCTGGATGCCATGATGCGCTCCAAGGCCGCCATGTACGCGATCCTGACCACCCTGGTGGGGCAGGTGGGCGTGGCGTTTGATGAACTGCGTCGTATTTACGTGGCCGGCGCGTTCGGCAGGCATATCAACCCCGCTCACGCCGTTACCCTGGGCATGCTGCCGGATTTGCCCCTTGACGTGTATGAACCGGTGGGAAACAGTTCGCTTGCCGGAGCCGAGCTGATGCTGCTCTCCGGAGAATGCCGGCAAAGGAGCGAGGAGATCCGCCGGAAGATCACCTACCTTGAGCTGAACGTGAACCAGGAGTTTATGATCCGCTTTTCCGGATCGCGGTTTATTCCCCATACCGACCCGTCCCTGTTCCCCTCTGTCCCGTCGTTTCGGACTTCCGCGGCCTGACTTGCAATTTCAGGAGCCAGTATGCTATAGTCCATAAGGCTTTTGTGACGGAATGGAACAATGTATAATCCCGGCATGGTTTATTTGTATGTGTCCCCGAGCCACTGTTGATGAGGCGGGTACGAAGAAATGGAACAACCATTGAGAGGTATCGCGCTCACCGCCTTGTTCGGTGGTCACACCAACAGGCTTGCTTAAGAAACAGATATCAGGAACCACTGTCTGCTTTTGTGCGGGTACAGTGGTTTTTTTTTGCAGGAGCTCTTTTGAAGAAACAGAAACGGCTTGAGAAGATCGCTGATATTGTTACCCGCAGCGAACGTAAAAATTCAGCCCAGGCCCGTCTTAACGGACTTTGGGACGTTTTTGACAAGGATGATACTGTCCTTGTCGTGATCAGCGCCGACCCGGACGCCCTGGCCAGTGCCATGGCCATGAAGCGGCTGCTCAGGTACAGGGTACAGAGTGTCACCATCGGCTATCCAAATGAAATCAGGAGGTTGAACAACCTGGAGATGGTCAGGCGGCTCAAGATTCCGATTGAGCGGCTTCATACCCTGAAGGTGGCCGACTACTCCAAAAAGATATTGCTCGACTCCCAGCCCCTGCACCAGCCCTGTTTTGAGAAAATTGATTTTGACGTGGTTATCGATCACCACCCGGTAACCGAGTCATGGGACGCGACTTTTATCGATATCCGCCCAAACTACGGGGCCGTATCCTCCATCATGGTCGAATATCTCCGGGCCGCGGGCATCAAACCTTCGGTCGCCCTGGCCACGGCCCTGTTTTACGGAATAAAGGTGGATACCCAGAATTTTGAGAAGCACGCGGTTGCGGCCGACGGCATTTCCTTCTGGTACCTGTTCGGCTTTGCCAACCGGAACCTGGTCCGGAAATTCGAGCTGACCGATTTGCGCCGTTCCGAGCTCAAGTACTTCAAGATCGCCCTGAACGAGCTGAAGGTGCGCAAGGGCAAGGCCTTTGTTCATATCGGCCGGGTCTGGTCGCCAGATATCCTGGTGATCATCGCCGATTTTCTCAACCATGTGGACAAGTTTTCCTGGGTCATCGTTTCGGGAATCCACGGCGAACGGCTGGTGGTTATCTTTCGCTGCGACGGCTACCGCAAGAACGCCGGCAATTTCGCCATCCGTGCCTTTGGCAAACTCGGAGTGGCAGGCGGCCACAAGGAGGCGGCCCGGGCCGAGGTCCCGCTCAAAAACCTTGATTTCCCTGACAGCCATGAGTTCTCCACTCAGGCGCTTATCCGGCTGGCCGGCCGCCATGAGAAAAAGAAAAAATCCGGGTAAGGGGGGAGCGTTGCTCCGCTCCGGCAGCAAGCAGCTTGCCTGGAGTTGTCCTGGTGCCATACTATAGAGCAGGGGCAAGGTTGTACATGGTATGAACAGTTCCTGGCGCAGCTCCCTGCTTCGGGATATGCCGGGATACCGGCAATGACGCAGACTGAAAGGATTACGCATGTTCAAACCGTCTATTCTGGCAATGATTCTTGCCGGCGGCAGGGTTGATGAGCTGGGAGTACTGACGCAGTATCGGCCGAAATCAGCCGTCCCCTTCGGCGGGTTTGCCCGGGTCATCGATTTTCCCCTTTCCAACCTGCTCCACTCCGGCATTGAGCGGGTGGCCATCCTCAGTCAGTACCGTTCCTACTCCCTGATCAACCATATCGGCACCGGCGCGGCCTGGGACATGATCGGTCGCCATCGGGGCGTCTCGGTCCTGCCCCCCTTCAAGGGACATGAAAATTCAGACTGGTATCGCGGTTCGGCCGACGCCGTGTACCAGAACCTTGACTTTGTCCGGTACCATGACCCGTCCCATATCCTGATCCTGTCCGGTGACCATATCTACCGCATGAATTACCGGGAGCTGATCGACTATCACGTGGAAAAGGATGCGGATCTGACCGCCGCCTTTACTGAGGTGGAGCCGGAGCAGGCCCACCGGTTCGGCATTGGCGTCATCGATTTTGAAGATGAACGGGGCGGTCCCCTGACCGGGTATGAGGAAAAGCCTGGTTCGCCCCGGGGCAACCTTGCCTCTCTGACTATTTTCTGCTTCAAACCCGCTGTCCTGTATGATGCGCTGGTTGAGAACCAGAAGCATGATTCCTTTGAATTCGGCCGGGATATCCTCCCGATGATGATGCGGCGCGGCTGCCGGATGTACGGCTACCGGCACCAGGGCTACTGGGGGTACACCAGGACCGTTGACGAGTACTGGAAGACCAGCATGGACCTGCTTGGGGAAACCCCTTTGATAGATCTTGAGAAATGGGGACTCAGGACAAACCTGGAACACCGCAACATCCGTGACTGCCAGCCGCTCAAGGTCGGCGCGGCCGCTGTCCTGGACAACTCCCTGGTCTATAACGGCTGCCATGTGGAGGGCAGGGTGGTTAACTCTATCCTTTTCCCCGGGGTCCGGGTCGAAAAGGGAGCAGAGGTCAGGGATTCCGTCCTCTTCTTTAACAACCACGTCCACCGGGGCTCCCGGATCAAGCGGGTGGTCAGTGACGTGAACACGATATTCGGAGCCGGCTGCATGGTCGGCGGCGCAAGGATCAGGGATCAGGAGGGCATCACGGTCATCGGCTGGAACAACCGGGTGCCGGAATATTTCCGGATCGGGCGTGGGTGCACGGTCTATCCCCAACTGGACGGGGAACGATGGGAGAGTGGTGAACTGGCGGACATGGAGGCGCTGCAATGATGGTCGGCAGAGACGTTCTGGTGCTGCTGCTGGCCGGCGGGGTGGGCAGCAGGTTGAATATTCTGGTCGGCCACCGGGCCAAGCCTGCGGTGCCCTTTGGCGGCATCTACCGGATAATCGACTTCAGTCTGAGTAATGTCATGAATTCCGGCCTGACCCGGGTCGGGGTCCTGACCCAGTACAAACCCCTGTCCCTGATGCGCCATATCGGCGGCGGTGAGGCCTGGGATTTTACCGGCCGGACCCGGGGCGTGAAGATCCTCCCCCCCCGGACCGGTGAAAAAAAATCAGACTGGTACAAGGGCACGGCTGACGCGATTCGCCGCAATATCGACTTTATCGAGGGCAACCCGTCCGATGAGATCCTGATCCTGTCCGGCGATCATATCTATCACATGGATTTCGAGGCAATGATCGCCTACCACCGGTTCAAAAAGGCAGACGTGACGGTCGGCATGATGGTGGTGCCCACCAGCCGGATCCATCAGTTCGGGGCCGGTATTGTGGACCGCGACAACCGTATTGTCGACTGGGAGGAAAAACCAAAAGTCGCCCGTACCAACCTGGCCTCCATGGGCATCTATGTCTTTGACACTCAATATCTGCTCACGGTCCTGGCCCAGGATCACGACGAAATCGATTTCGGCATGCATATCCTGCCGCGGGCTATCAGGTGTGACCAGGTTTTTGCCTACCCTTTTTATGGGTACTGGCGCGACGTGGGGACCATCCAGGCGTACTGGGAGACCAACATGGACGTGGTCCGCGCCGGATCAGGTATCTCGCCGGAAGCCTGGGGGATCCGGCCCAATATTGATGCGGACAGCCGCCCTGTAGACCGGCCGCCGGCCCGTTTTCTGCCCGGCTGCACGGTTACCTCTTCCATGGTGTCTGCCGGCTGTATCATTGAAGGGACCGTTATCAACTCTGTCCTCTCCCCCGGGGTTGTCGTGCGCAAGGACGCCGTGGTGAAGGACTCTGTCGTGTTTGAGGATGCCGTGATCGGGGAAGGGGCCCGGGTGGACCTGGTCATCTGTGATAAAAAAGTCCGGATAGGAGCGGGCTGTATTGTCGGCCAGGGCGATAAGGATGTTGTCAATCATGCCTGCCCGGACCATCTGTACACGGGCATTACCCTGCTGGGCAAGGAAGCCGAACTGCCGGCGGGTCTTGAAGTCGGTCGAAACTGTATTGTCAGGCCGGGTTTGAGCAGGGAGGATCTTGCCGGTATCACCGGCCTGGCAGATGGTGAATCGTGCTGACCTGAGCTGTATTATCTTCCCAGGGAATTGTATATTGCCCGGCGGACGGGGCAGGTGCAGATGTGGGTTGTCCCGGTGTCATGGCGTATTTCCCGCTTGTAAGAGCAGTTGGATGACTTGAAACTTGAAACAGGCTCAATGATCAGCAGTCCCTCTTCTGTTCCCTGTACCGTGCAGCACAGTGCAGTGTCAAAATTCTCCAGGCACTTTCGGGAGAATTTACAAGGAGATGTGTTTATGTTTTTTTCAATGTCATCAAACATGATGAACTCGTAGAAAGTCGAAGATCCTGGCTGAATACCACGATAATTCAACACGTTACAACGCTGAGCCGTCGGTTTCGTGACTTTTTGCGAAACCGACAAACATTTGGATATAAAACAAAATCTTGTTAACGTCTTTAACGTGTACCATTTCATGGTTCAGTTGTAAATTTTTTTTTGTTGCAGGTCAGGCAGTTTATATCCGTCGGATTCGCGCAAAGACGCGGGAGAGACGTAAGCGGTTTTATACATTTTTCTGAATCCGTGAGCGTTCACCCGATTTCACTTTTTCAATCCGTCAGTTGCCAAAGAGACAAATTTTCGTCACGGACTAAAGAATTTTTGCATTTTACCCTGTGATTTGTTGCGGACAGACAGGCTCATGGCGCGGGCGGGGAGGCTGGAGAAAGAGACCAGCGATGTTGCGGTTGGAATTGCGGCAAGAAAACTTGCATTATTGCGGGCCTTCGTTTAAAAAACAATCCACGCCTGCCTCAGGATGCTGCCGGATGGATCCTCGGCAGGAGCAAGTTGGCACGCACAGCAGGTGTGCCGCACACCGGCCGGAGCATCAACACGGTTCCGGACCGGATTGAGGTGGATGAAAAGCCCCCGTAGCTCAGGGGATAGAGCACAGGATTCCTAATCCTGGTGTCGCACGTTCGAATCGTGCCGGGGGCACCAGAGTAGTCCGACAAGGGTCGCGCGTTTCCCGCACGACCCTTGCTTGTCCCATCAGTGATTCTTATCGTTCCGAAAGGTACCCGTTGGGATTTCGGGACTGCCAGCGCCAGGTGTCGGCGCACATCTCGTCCAGGCCCCGCAGGGCCCTCCAGCCCAGTTCCCGCTCAGCCAGGCTCGGATCGGCATAACAGCAGGCGATGTCGCCGTGGCGCCTGCCCGTGATCACATACTTTATCTCTTTGCCGCTGGCCCTGGAGAAGGCCCGCACCATGTCCAGCACACTGTAGCCTTTGCCGGTGCCCAGGTTGTAGGTGACCACCCCGGGGTTATGGTCGAGCCGGTCCAGGGCCCGGAGGTGCCCGAGGGCCAGGTCCACCACATGGATGTAGTCCCGCACTCCGGTTCCGTCATGGGTGTCGTAATCGTTGCCGAATACAGAGAGGTGATCCAGCTTGCCCACCGCGACCTGGGCGATAAAGGGCATCAGGTTGTTGGGGATGCCGCTCGGGTCCTCACCGATCTCGCCGCTTTTGTGCGCCCCTACCGGGTTGAAATAGCGCAGCAGGGCAACGTTCCAGGACGGATCAGCCGCGTGCTGATCCCGCAGGATCTCCTCGATCATCAGCTTGGTCCTGCCGTAGGGGTTGGTGCAGGAGACCGGAAAATCCTCGGTAATCGGCACACTGGCCGGGTCGCCGTACACCGTGGCTGATGAGCTGAAAACGATATTTCGTACCCCGCGTCTGTGCATGATCTCGCAGAGATTCAGGGTGCCGATAAGGTTGTTGCGGTAGTAGAGCAGCGGTTTGGTTACGGATTCGCCCACCGCCTTGAGTCCGGCGAAATGGATGACCGCATGGATGTCATCGCAGAGCTCGAAGATTCGGTCAACCGCGTCAATGTCACGCAGGTCGGCCTTGAAAAAGGCGATGGAGCGATTCGTCAGCTTTTCCACCCGCTTCAGGGACTCCTCGCTGGCGTTGTCCAGGTTGTCGATAACCGTGACGTGGTGTCCCGCCTCCAGCAGCTCCAGGCAGGTGTGGCTGCCGATATAGCCGGCCCCGCCGGTAACCAGTATGTGCATTGTTCCTCCTTGTCGACCCGTGCCGCAGGCGGACCGTAAGTGATCAGGGGCACCGCATCTTCGCACGGTCGCGACTGCCCGCATAGTCGGCTATAGCGGTCAGCCGCGCCTGCACGAATCTGCGGCACCCCTGACCACGTACAAAGTATGGGTAGGTACAATCGCAGAGTTACAAACCCT
>JAJRTB010000150.1 GCA_024278495.1 Deltaproteobacteria bacterium | reverse complement strand
TGCGAAGATGCTGTGCCCCTGATCACTTGCGAGTTGATTGCAGCCGTGTTCAAGGGAGAATCCTGTTCCATGCTTATGCTTCATCCCGGGAACAGACCGGTCCCAAAAACATACTACAGGAACAGCCCTGAAAAACAATATGAATAAGAGGGGGCTCTGGCAACAGTAACCGGGTGAACCCGTCCAGCAAGGCCGTCACTTTACGGAAAACGGGGTGAACCCGCATGTTTCACAGGCGGCCTGCTGTACAGCCTGATCACATACAAATTATGGGTAGGTAAAATCGCAGAGTGACAAACCCTGTGACGAGTTACACCGAATCTTCAGCGCTTCTCCCGGAAAGTGTTTTCGACATACCGCCGGTATGCCTGCAAACAATTTCCTGCCCGAAACGCTGAACCTCCGGCACATTCAGACTTTTCGCGACAACCTTTGTGAAATATCCGGGTTCAGCGCAGAGGCGGACCCTCCTGAAATACCTCAACGAGCCTCCCCACGGTCAATCCCTGCACCAGGATGGAAAAGGCCACGACAACATAGGTGACGGCAATAATGGTTTCGCGTTCGGGACCCGGGGGCAGGGACAGGGCCAGGGCCACGGAAATGCCGCCCCGCAGGCCGGACCAGGTCAGAATACGGACCGTGCCCCGCTCAAACCAGCGAAAGCGACGCAGGATCTGAATGGTTCCCCCAACGGTCAGGTACCTGGCCAGCAGGACCATGGGGATCAGGAAAAATACGGCGGTTACCGAGATGAGGTCATGGGGCAGAATCAGGTATTCCAGGCCGATCAGGACAAAGAGCACGGCGTTCAGGATTTCATCCACCAGCTCCCAGAAGGTGTCGAGATGCCGTCTGGTGGTGGGTGACATGCCGAAGTGACGGCCGTGGTTGCCGACCAGCAGGCCGGCCGCCACAATCGCCAGGGGGGCCGACACGTGGAGCAGTTCGGCCAGGCGGTAGCCGCCAAGCACTGTTGCCAGGGTGATCAGCACCTCCACCTGGTACTTGTCGACCCGCTTGAGGAGAAAGTAGGTGACCAGGCCCAGAAGGGTACCATAAGCAATGCCGCCCACCGCCTCCACCAGAAAAAGCCGGGTCACCGCTGCCGCGCCCCCTTCATGACCGCCCCCGACCAGGGCCAGCAGGGCCAGAAAGACCACGACGCCTATCCCGTCATTGAACAGGGACTCTCCGGTAACGGTTGTTTCCAGGCTCTTCACCGCCCCGGCCTTTTTCATGATGCCCAGGACCGCGATCGGATCGGTTGGTGAAATAAGGGCACCGAACAGCAGACAGTAGAGCAGAGGCATGGTGACTCCCAGGGCACCCAGGACAAGCCAGGTAAAACCTCCGACCAGCATGGTTGAGGCAAGAACGCCCAGGGTCGCCAGCAGGAAGATAGTGGTCTTTTCGCTGAGCAGGTCGTCAAAGTTGACGTGCAGGGCCCCGGCAAAGAGGAGAAAGCCGAGCATCCCGTGCATCAGGGTAGAGTAAAAATCAAGACGGGCCAGCATTTCCGCGGCATATTCAGCCAGGGAAAAATATCCCATGATACCCAGGGCCGGCAGGGCCAGAGAAAAGAGAAGCGACATGGCCATCAGGCCGATGGTGCGGGGCAGGCCTATAAACCGTTCGTTGAGAAAGGCGAAAATTGCGGCAATGCTCACCAAAACGGCTATAATGTCAAAGAATGTCATATGTAAATATATAGCGCGGCCAAGGAAGGTTCCGCAAGCAGGATTATGGTTCCCGGCGGATCCGACCTGGGATTTGGAGCAGGAACCGGCAATGGAATGAACGGGACAGGTTATGAGCATCCTCTGTGTGTGCGGCATTGATACGGGTATCGGTAAGTCGGTTGCCACAGGCCTTCTGGCCCGCCACCTCCTTGAACAGGGTCAATCAGTCATCACCCAGAAACTGGTCCAGACCGGGTGCGCCGGTCCTCCCGAAGATATTCTTCTGCACCGGCGCCTGATGGAGAGCGGCTGGCTCGAGGAGGATCAGCTGAAACTGACATGTCCCTACAGCTTTTCTTTTCCAGCCTCACCGCACCTGGCGGCCCGGCTTGAGGACACCGTCATAGTCCCGGACCTGATTACCGGGGCGACGAGGCAACTGGCAGGCAGTTTTGACTGGGTTATCGTGGAAGGGGCCGGCGGCCTCCTGGTGCCCCTGACCGATGAGCTCTGCCAGCTCGATTACCTTGTTGCCTGCGGCTACCCTCTGATTCTCGTTACGTCTTCCCGACTCGGCTCCATAAACCACACTCTGATGAGCCTTGAGATCCTCAAGCGACGCAACCTGCAACCTGCGGGACTTATCTACAACACCTTTGCCGGCGCACCCGACGAGATAACCAGGGATTCCCGCGAAGTTTTCTCCAGGTCCCTCCAGCGCCACGGGTTCGTGGATAACATCCTGACCCTCCCCCCCTGGCCCCATCCGGAGCGCCTGGACTGGGACGGATTTCTTGGTTCTTTTCCCCACCCGGCATCCGCCTCTTCAATATAGTGTCGTCTCCTCATACCGGCACCCCCCTGGAACCATCAGATAGCTCGTCACAGGGTTTGTCACTATGCGGTTTTCCCTGCCGGAAATTTGTCAGTGATCCGGGGGTACCACGGATGAACCGTTTTTCCGAAGATCTGTTCCCTGGTCCTGCCGTGTTCCCGCCACGTTACAGGAGTATTGTCGGATTCGCGGCTTTTTGCGACACCGGCAAAAAAAACTTGCTCCCCGGACAGAACCATGATATTAATAACAATAATCATTAACATGGAGGAAATATCATGTGCATGGATGTACGGAAAACCTGTGTCTGCGGAAAACACTATGTCCAGTTTCACCTCAGGGATAATATCATGAGTCCCGAAGTCATCGAAACCCTGTACTGCCCGGACTGCTCCAGACAGGCCGAGGAAAACGACCAGACCATGGTCCGGGACAACAACTGGCTTATAGAGTATGATATGGAACTGGCTCGGTTTCTGGCCGCGGCAAACCTGCAGGTGCCGCCTGATTCAGTCACGCCGCTCTTTCTTTTTGACGGCGGCTACGCGACCTGGAAGGAAATGTATCCGGGTGAACAAAAAGACATCCTTGAGGAACGCAAGGATATCATGGGCCTTTTGCAGACAGACCCGCAGGAATACCTCAGGCGGATCAACAGCTGGAATATCTCCAGGGTAGAGCAACTGAAAGCGGACGGCTGGCGTAAAGCGCAGGCTGCCTGAACTCCGCTGTCAGCGGGTCACCCACTTCATTCGCAACTCCCGGTCGAGCCCCCTGGCCTTGACAGCGGCTATCCCCTGGTTGAGCGTCTGTAAAAGCTCCCTGTTGCCCTTTTTAACGGCAACGGCGTAATGTTCTCTCTTGCTCCCGGGTGGATAACCGGTCACCTTGAGCTTTCCCTGGTACCTGATCTTCGCAAAGTACAGGGCCACCGGTTCATCCACCAGGACACCGTCAAGGCCGCCGACAAACAGGTTCTCCATGGCCGTGCCGATTTCGTCATACTGGTGGACACTCAGGCCGGGCAGGGACTTTGCAACTGCGGCGCCGGTACTTCCCTTCAACACCCCAACCCGCATGCCGCTCTTGTCACTCATGGCGGTTATACGGGTGCCGGACTGGACGACCAGCCTCTGTTTCAGGAAATAGTACGGACGGCTGAAATCGACGTCCTTTTTACGCTCCGGGGTGACAGAGGCGGATGAACAGATAGCGTCAAACTTCCCCTCTTCAAGACCGGTCAGCATATCCCGCCATGCCACCTGCCTGTATTCAACGGTAATCCCAAGGGCCCGGCCCACGGCATCCATGAAGTCGACCGTATAGCCGGTCGGGTTTCCATCATCGTCAAGAAACTCCAGTGGAGGCCAGTGTGGATCAATCGCGCAGACCAGGGCCTTTCCCCCGGCGCGGGCCAGGGGAGCAGTCAGAACACAAAAAAGAAGAACAAGAAGAAGAAATCTTTTTATCATTATATCCTCCGGGAGCACAGTGCTGTTTTGAATTGGCTGCCCTGTATACATACCACAGCGGTGCAGGAAAATCTAATCCCAATAGCGAAAGGCACCTCTTTCTCGAACCATTTATCTTGCTGTTTTCGTGTCAAATTTTTTTTTATATCCTGAATCCGTGAGCGTTCACCCGTGGTGCGGCCGGCCCTGTTTGGGCATCCCCCGGCTCCCCGGCGACCGGGCAAGTTTTTTGTTGACGTCTAAAGGTAACAAGTTAGTATATATAAAAATCCTGGATCCGTGAGCGTTCACCCGTGGTACAGATGAAAGTGATCGGGTCATGGGGCTATAGTAACCTATGCCCCATGGTTTGATCGCTTTCAGATGGGCCGCGGGTGGGCGCTCTGACGGGCGATGTCGAGTGAGAACTCGTCTGATTGAATGAGAGAACAAATATTTCACTTTTTCAATACGTTAGTT
>JAJRTB010000149.1 GCA_024278495.1 Deltaproteobacteria bacterium | reverse complement strand
GCCGGCTGCCACGGCCGGAACTTCGGAATAGATAAGAGCCAGGTCAAGCCTGTCCGGATAGCGGATGCCGGCCTTGACCGCGGCTGCTGAGAACCCTTGTATCTTCACGCAAGACTCCGCCTTGAAATTAACCTGGATCCGTGAGCGTTCACACGTTGTGCAAACCAACCTTCTTTTAAGTTTAGCAGAAAACCGGCCAAAAGAAAAATGATGAACCCGTAAAAAATCGTAACTTCGGGTGAGCGCTCACAAATTCAGGTTTTATTTTCGCTTGACCACGCACTGATAATCAGAGATGATCAGATTCTGGGAAACTCTACTTTCAGGGCATAAACAGGAATGGAAAGCGAAACCTATTACTGGATACTGACCACCTCGATCTTTCTGGCCGATCTGGCAATCCGCATCGGCCTGTCCCTGCGGATCATCATGCGTAAAAAAGCGCCCAGCGTCACCCTGGGCTGGCTGGTTATCACCCTGCTGCTGCCCTTTGTCGGAGCGTTCACCTACCTTCTGTTCGGCGAGAACAGGATCGGCCAGAACCGCAGCCGTCAGGTTGCGGAACGGTTGCCTTTTTTCAAAAAATGGGCTGCAACCCTGGAAAAACGGCACCAGGTTGACTGGAGCGGCATCAACCACGAGTGCCGGCCCATCGACGCCCAGGCTCACGCCATCATCGGCCTGCCCACGGTTGACGGCAACAACCTGGATATCATCGATACAAGCGATGTCTTTTTCGACGCCCTGATCCGGGACATAGACCAGGCCAGGGAAAGCTGCTTCCTGGAATTTTATATCTGGCACGAAGGCGGCCGGGCCAACGAGGTCGCTGACGCTCTGATCCGGGCCGCGGGCCGGGGAGTGCGCTGCCGGGTCCTGCTTGATTCCATCGGCAGTGACGCCTTTTTCAACAGCGGGACCGCCCGGCAAATGCGAAAAAACGGAGTCAAAATCGTCGAGGCCCTGCCGGCCGGGTTCTTCAGGGCCCTCTTTGTCCGGATCGACCTGCGCAACCACCGCAAAATTATTGTTATTGACGGGGAGATCGGCTACACCGGCAGCCAGAATCTTGTTGACCCCAAATTTTTCAAACAGGGAAACAACGTGGGCCAGTGGGTCGACACCATGGTCCGCGTCTGCGGGCCGGTGGTGGAAAAACTGACAGCCGCCTTCCTCTTCGACTGGTACGTGGAAAGCAATCTGGACCTTGATTCCCTCCAGGATAACGAGGAGATCAAGCCGGTTCCCAGGTGCGGTGACGCCCCCGTGCAACTGGTGCTGTCCGGACCCGGTTTTGCCGAGGACGGCATCCATGACCTGCTCCTGACCACCTTGTACGCTGCCCGCAGGGAGCTGATCCTGACCACGCCCTACTTCGTGCCGGACAACGCCATCCTGGCCGCGCTCAAGTCAGCGGCCCAGCGCGGGGTTGACGTAACCATTATCGTACCGGAAAAAAACGACTCCAAGCTGGTCCATTACGCCAGCCGGGCCCGGTACGGAGAACTGGCCCGCAGCGGCGTGAAAATAGTTTCCTTTGGAGCAGGCCTGCTCCACGCCAAGACCGTTACCGTGGATCGGGACTTCAGCCTGATCGGCTCGGTCAACCTGGATATGCGCAGCTTCTGGCTCAACTTCGAGCTGACCCTGTTTGTCTATAACGATGCCTTCACCAAACGGCTGCGAGCTGTGCAGCAGCAGTATATCAACAGTTCCACCCTGCTGGATGCCCACCATTTTGACCAGCGCCCCTTTTTCAGCAGGCTCAAGGAAAACTGCGCCCTGCTGGTCGGGCCGCTTCTGTAAAAACAAGACCACGCCCGGTCGGACGTAAGTGATCAGGGGCACCGCATCTTCGCACGGTCGGACGGAGTGCGGCAGCCCCTGTGCCGCATTATTTTCCGGCAACCATTCAGGAAGATTGTCTTTCCCGCCCCGTTTATGCTAGGATTAGAGGAAATATTCCCGTCAACACATTACTGCAGACCGCCCCGGCGGTAACGTATCCGGAACAGAACAATGCCCCCTAAACAGGAACAGAAAAAAGAACAGAAAAAAAGCGAAGAACCGGCTGCCGAAGTCGTCGGCCTGCCGCGCATGTCAACCGTCATCGGCGAGGCCCTGGACCGGATCGACGAAAACCTCGACAATGTCAGGGATCCTTCCGAACACTGGAAAAAGATCCGCAGGGTCCTCAAGAAGAAAGACAAGAACACCATCCTTGAGACCGCCTTTGAAAAATACTACAATTCCGAAGAACTCAAGCCCTACCAGGCCGAACTGATCAAGCTGCAGCGCCACCTGGAGCGGGTCGGCAAGAAGATGATCATCCTTTTCGACGGCCGGGACGCATCCGGCAAGGGCGGCACCATCCGGCGGGTCACCCGCTACATGAACGAAAAGCATTACCGGGTGGTGGCGCTGGGCAAGCCCAACCAGGTCCAGCGCACCGAACTGCACATGAAACGCTACATCGAACAGTTCCCCCGCTCCGGCGAGATGGTCCTCTTTGACCGCTCCTGGTACAACCGGGCCCTGGTTGAGCCGGTCATGGGGTTCTGCACCAAGGCCCAGTACAAGCGGTTCATGAACAAGGTGACCACCTATGAAAAAAATTTTATCGACGACGGTAAAACCATCCTGCTCAAACTCTATTTTTCAGTTTCCAAAGAGGAGCAGGCCCGCCGTTTCGAACGACGCAAAAACGATCCCCTGCGCCAGTGGAAATTAAGCGAGGTGGACCTGCAGGCCCAGGAGCTGTGGGACGAGTTTACCGAGGCCAAGTACCGGTTGCTGAAAAAGACCCATACAAAGTTTTCCAGGTGGTATATTGTCAAATCCGACGACAAGCACAAGGCCCGGCTCAACACCATCGAGCTGATCCTCAATACCACCAGATACACCGGCCGCAGCCGGACCCTGGATTTCGAGCCGGACCCGGAGATCATTATCCCCGGTGACAGGGAACTCAAGATCATGGAAAAACAGCGCAAAAAACATGGCAAGTTCCTTTCATAATCCAATCCAGGTCAACCTCATGCAAAAACAACACACCGGGAACACGGAACAAAAAAAATGAGCAAAAAGAAAAAAGAGCGCACAGAAAAAAAAGGGAAATGCCCGACCCACTTCAAACCCCTTGAGGGCACCATCCTCAAGTATTACGGCAAAAAACCGAAAAAGGGCCGTTGCCCGATCTGGATAAAGGAAGAACATATCGAGTACGAGATCGAGCTGAAAAAGCTGCAGATCGAGCTGATGAAGCTGCAGAAATCGATGAAGGCCAGGGGGGACCGGATCCTGGCCATCTTCGAGGGCCGCGACGCGGCCGGCAAGGGCGGCACCATCAAGCGGATCACCGCCTTTCTCAATCCCAGGAACGTGCGGGTCGTGGCCCTGGCCAAGCCCAGCGACACCGAGGTGACCCAGTGGTATTTCCAGCGCTACGTGCCCCATCTGCCCGCGGCCGGGGAGCTGGTCCTGTTCGACCGTTCCTGGTACAACCGGGCCATGGTCGAGCCGGTCATGGGCTTCTGCACCGACGAGCAGCACAAGCGGTTCTTAAAGGATGTGCCCCTGTTCGAGGAACTCCTGGTCAAGGACGGCATCAAGCTCTTCAAGTTCTACTTCTCGGTCTCCAAGGCGGAGCAGTCCCGCCGCTTCGAGGCCCGCAAGACCGACCTCCTGAAACAGTACAAACTCTCGCCGGTGGACAACCTGGCCCAGAAGTACTGGGACCAGTACAGCGTCAAGAAATTCCAGATGCTCAACGAATCCAACCGGACCATCGCGCCCTGGACCATCATCCGCTCGGATAATAAAAAGAGGGCCCGGCTCAACTGCATGAAGCATATCCTCAGCCACCTTGACTACGCGGACAAGCTGCCGCCCGAGGAGCTGACGACTGATCCGGAGATTGTCATTTCCGGCATTGACGAGATCAGGCACATGGAAAAAAACCTGCTCGATCCCAAGAGCCTGCGCGGCTGAAACGCTCAATACATCCCGGTTCCACAGCAGGCGGACGACTCGCCGCAGGTCACGCCTGGGATCATCGGCAGCGGACGGGTCCCGTCATCAACCGCGGCCTCTGCCGAAGTCTGCCCGGTCCCGGTGATCTCGGGCCTGACCTCGGTATCCACGCAGAGCCAGACATCCTTTTCCCAGGACAGATCACCCCTCAACTTTCCCAGGCAGCGCGACACTTCGGACAGGAAGCAGACCATGTCGTCGGACAAACTGGCGATGGGGGCGGAACCGTTGACAAAACGCTGCACCCGTCCGGTTTTCTCATCGTAGAGCATCCTGGTGGAGCCATTGACCTCTCCGTTTTCGTCCCGGTTGAGAAAACGCACCTCGCGGACCCTGAACCCCTGGTTTTCCTCTCTGAAAAATGAAAGAAGCGTCCGGCCAAGAATCATTTTATGCTGCATAACAAACCTCCTCTGGTTGTTCATTCCCGAACCCGTGCACTTTTCAGGTCACAGGTTCAGCCTTTTCCTTGACTGTACCAGAGGGGGTTTGTCATATAGTGACTACCCCCTGCATTTTTTGCAAAAAAAATGCGTAAAAAGTTCTAAGGAGAACGATGAAATGAGCCGACTCGAGCGCATCTACTACCTGCATGAACGGATCACTGACAACCGATTCCCCAACAGCGGGGATCTGACCCGTGAATTCGAGATCTCTCCGGCCACGGCCCACCGGGACATCACCTACCTGCGCGCCCGGCTCCTGGCCCCCATGGCCTTTGATCCGCGCAAACACCGCTACTCCTACAACGAAGACGGCTTCAGGCTCCCCTTCG
>JAJRTB010000007.1 GCA_024278495.1 Deltaproteobacteria bacterium | reverse complement strand
GCAAATGATCTGGTACCAACAATTAAAAAGGCTGTTGCCGATGACACTGTGGTCATTATAGATTGCCCCGTGGATTACTCCGAAAATATGAAGCTGACTGAACAACTTGGCGAGCTGGTCTGTCCTATTTAGTGCCCGCCCACAAATGGCCCTGTCATCTGTGTCTATAGCTGCAATGACATGGATCAGGCTATGCAGCGTGCAAACGCTCTCCCTTTTTCATTTCAGGCTGCAAATGCTTAAACTATTGCCATTCCTGCCTGTCCCTCCATTTTTTTTCTACGCAGTCATCCTCTGGGATGGAATTTTCTGTGTATTGATTTCAACCGTTCGGTCTCGATTTTTGTGTATATCTGGGTGGTGGAGATATCGGAGTGGCCAAGCATCATCTGCACGGCCCGCAGATCGGCACCGCCGGTCAGCAGGTGAGTGGCAAAGGAATGGCGCAGCATGTGCGGGCTGATCCGGTGGCTGAGGCCTGCGTTGACACCAATGGTGTTTACTATCTGCCAGAACCTGGTCCTGGTCATGGCTGTTCCCCTGTTGCTCAGGAACAGGTACGGGGTTGTCTTTTTTTTCACCAGGGCCGGGCGTCCGTGGTCGAGATACTCCGTGATCCGCTTTCCCGCAACCTCGCCGAACGGGACAATTCGCTCCTTGCTTCCCTTGCCCATGATACGGACATGAAAACCGGTCAGGTTGCAGCTGTTCACGGGGAGAGAGACAAGTTCTGAAACCCGCACCCCGGTACCATACATAAGATACAGCATCGCATAGTCCCGAAGGATGTGGGGTGTTTTTCGCGCCGGAATTTCCAGCAGCCTGTCAACTTCGGTAACGTTCAGGGCCTTGGGCAGGCTCCGGCCGGTTTTAGGCGGGTCAATATCCGCCACCGGGCTTAACTCGACTTCTTTTTCTCTTATCAGGAATTCAAAAAACGACCTGAGCGCAGCCAGTCGGCGTGCATTACTGCGGGAGCTGATTTTTCGGCCATGGCAGTGGCGGAAAAATGCACGGATATGTTCACTGGTAATGGCGGATGGATGGCTGATTTTTTCCAGGGCGGAAAAATCAAGAAAAAAGCCCAGGTCGGAGCCGTATGATTGAACAGTATTTTTGGAAAGCCGTCTTTCGGCTATCAGGTAATGCAGGAAGCGATCAAGGAAGGTGGAGAGTTCTTGTCGGCTCAGTGGATCGGTTCGGTTGATGTTGCGGAGTGGAAACTATGAGGCCTGCGGGTCAAAACCGGCAGGCCTCATAATTACATCCTGTTTCTCATGCGGTTAAACTTGCGAAGTTTACGCAGAGCTTCAGCGCTTTTCCGGCGTTTCTTGATACTCGGTTTTTCATAGTATTCACGCCGTTTCAGCTCACGCTTGATACCGTCTATCTGCAGCTTCTTTTTTAACTGGCGGATAGCGTATTCAAGGTCGCCCTTGACTTCTACTTCGATCATGTAATCACATCCTTTCGATCGTTAGTGACGGTAGAAACCGTCTAATTTAATGAAATTATGAACTTGATAAATTATTCTGAATGATCGTTTTTGTCAAGAAAAACAAATGATACGACTTGGCACTCTCGCGTTTACCCGGTTTAGTCAAGGTATTTGGTTTTAAGGCCTGAGTTAATGGCTGCCCTGAATTGCCTTCTGTCTGAGGTTACAAAGAGATCTGCCTCCCACTCCCGGGCACAGGCTACATGCAAAGCGTCCATAGAACGTAATGGATTGTTCTCCAAAAGTTTGACGGATCGTGAAATAACTGCCGGGGTAATCTGAAGGACAGTGGCATCACGCACATCATTCAGGAGCTGTATTTATGTTTCCGGGAAAATCTTGCCCGGGTTGAGAATATTGTTGGGATCAAAGAGAGTTTTGATTTTCTGCATGACTTTAAGGGTGGTCGGGTCTATCTCAAGGGGAAGGAATTCGGACTTGGTAATGCCGATTCCGTGTTCGCCGGAAAGAGTGCCGCCTGCCGCAACCACAAATTCGAAGAGCAGTTTTTTGGCATGATAGCCGTTGGCCAGTTCTGTCTCATTCTCATCGTCAACCATGATGTTGACGTGAATATTGCCGTCACCGGCATGGCCGAAGGTGAGGATGATGAGGTCAAGGTCATGGGCTGTTTTTTCGCAGAACCTGACCAGGTCGGGTATTTTTGAGCGGGGGACAACAACGTCTTCGCTTATTTTGTACGGTTTGAGGGTGAACGAGGCTGGTGAGATGGAACGGCGGGCCTGCCAGAGTTCGCTTCGCTTAACACTATCATTCGTATAGGTGTAAACGATCTCTTTTTTGTCGAGGAGGTTGGTAATATTTTGCTCCTGTCGCTGCACATGCGCCTTGGATCCGTCGACCTCAAGAATTATCAGGGCATTGGTTTCGTCCGGCAGTACGTTGGGGATATGGTTCCTGACAATGGATATGGCAGTCTGGTCCATGAATTCAAGGGTACATGGAATGATGCCGTTTCGGAGTATTTGCGAAACCAGCTCGGTAGCCTCAGAGAGCGAGGGAAAGGTGAGCAGGAAGGTTGTCTTGGCCTCCGGCAGGGGAAGAAGTCTGAGTATCAGTTTGGAAAAAATTCCGAGTGTTCCTTCCGAGCCGATGAAAAGGCGGGTCAGATCGTATCCCACCACACCTTTTTCGGTGCGTACCCCGATCTGCATTATTTCACCGGTGGGCAGTACGACTTCCAGGCCGATAACATAATCTCTGGTTACACCGTATTTGACAGCGCTCGGTCCGCCGGCACACTCGGCGGCATTGCCGCCGATGGAGCAGAATTTAAGGCTGGCCGGATCAGGCGGGTACATCAGGTTGTATTTTTTCAGTTCCTCCTGCAGGTCGCCGGTTATAACACCCGGTTCCACGATCGCAATCATATTGTCGGGATCGATTTCACGAATCCGGTTCATTTTGCTTGTTACCAGGACCAGTCCTCCCCTGACCGGCAGGCTGCCGCCGGTCATGCCGCTGCCGGCACCACGTGGAACAACGGGAAAATTATGGAGGTTGGCGAGTTTAAGGATGGAACTTATCTGGGCGGCGGTTTGCGGGAAGGCCACACATTCGGGCAGAAAGATGCGTCCGGTACCGTCATAGCTGTAACAACTCAGCTCTTCCGGATCGGTATAGAGGGCGCCAGTGCCGACAATGGTCTTCAGTTCACGTACAACTGTCTTGTCCATGCGTGTCAGGATACAGAAAACAGCAGGCAGAAACCATGTTTTTTCAGAAAAACCTTGAAAATGTTGCTGTGCAGAGCATGATAGTGTGAGGTGTGAGGTGTGAGGTGTGAGGTGTGAGGTGTGAGGTGTGAGGTGTGAAAAAGGTTAATTATCGGGAAAACATGGGGGACGTATGAGCAGGTTGCGGTTGGCGTTGATTGCAGGTGGAGTTTCAGGAGAGCGGAAGGTGTCGCTGGATGGAGCTGTCGGGGTGGAAAAGGCCCTTGATCCAGAGAAATATGAGGTGGTCCGCTATGATCCGGCCACGGACCTGGCGAAGATTGCCGCCGAGGCAGAGGGTATTGATGTCGCCTTTATCCTGCTGCACGGAATTCATGGGGAAGACGGCACCATGCAGGGTTTTCTTGAACTGCTGAATATTCCGTACCAGGGGGCCGGGGTTCTCGGCAGTGCCCTTGCCATGGATAAGAACCTGGCCAAGACCCTGTACCGCCTGCATGGCCTTCCGGTAGCTGCCTGGGAGATGGCCACCCCTGATGACGTTACACATCCGCAGCGGCTCATTGACAGCCTTAACCTTCCGCTTGTCATCAAGCCTGTCCGCCAGGGTTCCAGTATCGGTATGTCCATTGTCAGGGAAGCGGATGCGCTTGCCGGAGCACTGCGTACAGCCTTCGAACATGACAGCGAGGTAATGGTGGAGGAGTTCATCAGCGGCCGTGAGATTACGGTCGGGGTGATCGGCAATGATGATCCGGAACCATTGCCGCTGGTGGAGATTATTCCGGGCGACAAGTATGATTTTTTTGACTACGAGGCAAAATACAAGCCAGGCGCCACCCGGGAAGTCTGTCCGGCAGAGGTCGGTGGGGACGTCACAAAAAAGGCGCAGGAGTACGGCCTGATCGCCCACCGTGCCCTGCAGCTGCGCGGCTACAGCAGGACCGACATGATTATCAGCGGCGATGATATGTATATCCTGGAGACCAACACCATTCCCGGGATGACGCCGACAAGTCTCCTTCCCCAGGCAGCAGCGCAGTTTGGTCTTGATTTCCCTGCCCTGCTTGACAGGCTCATCGAGCTTGCCCTGGAATAACAGGAGGTTCACCACGAGGAGGTCGCATGAGAACACGTAAAATCGGAACTACGGATATTGAGGCATCGGTCATCGCACTGGGAGCATGGGCTATCGGCGGCGGGACCTGGTGGGGTGAGTCGGATGACGATGAATCGGTCAGGGCCATCCAGGCCTCCATTGATGCGGGTGTGAGTCTTATCGATACGGCCCCGGTCTACGGCTGGGGCAGAAGTGAGGAGGTCGTGGGTCAGGCGATTAAGGGGAGGCGGGACAAGGTTGTCCTGGCCACCAAGTGCGGCCTGTGGTGGCATGATGAACAGGGACCCCTGTTTTTTGAACTGGAAGGATACACGGTGCGCAGGTGTCTGCGGCCCGGGACCATCCGCCGGGAAGTGGAAGACAGCCTGCGGCGGCTGGGCACCGATTACATTGATCTGTACCAGACCCACTGGCAGTCGCCCGAACCGGAAAATGATCCGGTTGCCGAAACCATGGAGTGCCTCCTGCAGTTAAAAGAAGAGGGGAAGATCCGGGCCATCGGGGCCTCGAATATCGAAGTCGCACAGATAGAGGAGTACCGGAAGCTTGGTGTCCTTGATGCGATCCAGCCCCGCTACAGCATGCTTGACCGGCAGATTGAAGAAGCGCTGCTGCCCTTTTGCAGAGAAAATGACATCAGTTCCCTGGTTTACTCTCCCCTTGAGCAGGGCCTGCTCACCGGGAAGATCACCATGGACCAGACCTTTTCCCCAGGTGAGTACAGGAATAACCTGCCCTGGCTGCAGCCGCTCAACCGTCAAAAGGTTTTGAAGATGCTGGAGGGATGGAGCGGCCTGACCGGAAAGTACGACTGTACCCTGGCCCAGCTTGTCATTGCATGGACAGTTGAACAGCCCGGCATAACCTTTGCTCTCTGCGGCGCCCGCAAGGAGGAACACAGCATTGAAAACGCGGCTGCAGGTGATATTGTCCTGGATGTGGAGGACTTGGTCAATTTGCGAGGGGAGGTGGAATCCCTGGGCGAGCCGCTGTAGTCTTCCAGAGAGAGAAATATGACTCTTCCAGCCAATAAAACCAGGATTGTCTGTACCATTGGACCGGCCTCTGATTCACCAGAAATGATCCGGAAAATGATTGACGCGGGCATGAATATCGCCCGGCTCAATTTTTCGCATGGCAGTTTTGAAGGCCATGCGGAAGTGATTGGGAGAATCCGGGCTGCCTCCCGGGAAGCGGGCCGGCGCGTGGCAATTCTCGCCGATCTTCCAGGTCCCAAGATGCGGATAGGTATGTTTGTCGAGGAACCTGTTCATCTCCGTTGCGGCGAGACATTCACCCTGACCACCGATGACATTACAGGCGACCGGGAGCGGGTATCCGTCACCCTCAAGCGTCTTCCCCGGGTCGTGAAGACAGGAGACATTCTTTTTCTGAACGACGGTCTCATCCAGATGAAAGTCATGGAGATCCGCGGCAGTGATGTTGTCTGCACCGTTGAAGTGGGCGGCGAGCTCAGGTCCCGCAAGGGGCTGAACCTGCCGGGTATTGACCTGGGTGAAAGCGCCTTCACACCCCGTGATTACGAGTGCATGAAGTTCGCCCTTGCAAACGGGGTGGACTGCATCAGCCAGTCTTTTGTCAACGATGCCTCTGATATCGAAGCGGTACGCAAAGCAGCTGCAGACCTTGGCTATGATCCGTTTATTATCGCCAAGATCGAGCGCCGCAGAAACAGGGAGAATATTGACTCTATCCTGGCAGTGAGCGACGGTATCATGGTCGCTCGCGGCGATCTCGGCGTGGAGATTCCCATTGAAGAGATTGCCGTGGCCCAGAAAATTATTATCGCCAGGGCGAATCTTGCCGGCAAGCCGGTTATTACGGCCACCCAGATGCTTGAATCCATGACGGAAAACCGGCGGCCCACCAGGGCGGAGGCAACCGACGTGGCCAATGCCATCCTCGACGGTACGGACTGTGTCATGCTTTCCGGAGAATCCGCCATGGGACGCTATCCTCTTGAATCCGCCTCTATGCTTGCACGGATTGCCGCCACAACAGAGCCGCATCGTCCGGCAGGCCATCTTCACCGGCTGAGGAGATATCTGCAGGTGAAAACGCAAAGCGGCCTGATGCGGCTGATCAGCAGGAGCGTTGAAAAGGCGGTAGAGGAAATTGACTGTGACGCGGTTCTGGTGCCAAGCGCCAGCGGTGCCACGGTCAGGAATATAACCAGGTTCAGGCTTCCGGCCTGGATATACGCGATCAGTCCCAGTGAAAAAACCTGTCAGGACCTGCTTTTTTCATACGGCGTACATCCCATCCTCCATCATGAGCAGCCCGGAGACTGGACAGGGTATGCGAGAAGGCTGGCCGGGGAGCATGCAATACAGGGGGACAGCATGATTCTCACCGAAGGACCGTCGCCGGATCACCCGCAGGCCAACTATCGTATGGAAATTATCGGCATATAATCCGGACCGGGGGAGGGCTGAGGCTACAGAACCTCGTTCATTGATCCGCTGCGAAATCCCTGCAGGTCAAGGGTTACATAGGTGTAGCCGATGCGTCTGAAATGGGTGAGGATTTCTTCGCGCATCTCCATAATCCGCTCCAGGCAATCAGGGGGAACTTCGATCCGGGCTATTGTCTTATGGTCCCGCACACGGCACTGGGGAAACCCGTTGTCTTTGAGCATGTACTCTGCCTGTTCGATCCGGGACAGTTTCTGAATCGTGATCTGCCGGCCGTAGGGAATCCGGCTGGCAAGGCAGGCCATCGCAGGTTTGTCCCAGGTGGCAAGCCCCATGCCGCGTGATGCGGCCCGTATCTCTTCCTTGGTCAGGCCCGCGTCAAGCAGGGGGCTTCGTATACTGAAGTCACTGGCTGCCTTGAGGCCGGGCCGGTAATCACCGGTATCGTCTGCGTTGGTGCCGTTTACTATGGCGTGTATCCCGCGGTTTTTAGCCAGAACATGCAGGTGGCGGTAGAGTTCACTCTTGCAGTGGAAACACCGGTAAGGCGGGTTGGTAAAATAGGAGGGATCGGCCAGTTCCCCGGTTTGGATCTCGACAAGTTCAACCCCCAGGCGGGCCGCTGTCTCCCGGCCTTCTTCCCGCTCCCGACCGGCCAGGCTGGCGGAAATTCCCATGGCCGCAAGCGTTTTGTCCCGGCCAAGTGTTTCCGCTGCAAGGGCCAGCAGAAAGGTGCTGTCCACCCCCCCGGAAAAGGCCACCACCAGACTGTCTGACCGGCGGAGCAGCCGGCAACAGTCAGCAAGCTTTGCCTGCAGGGCGGGATGGTCGGGGTACTGCTGCTCAGCGGGCATGGCGTGTCTTTGCAAAGGCGGGCACCAGTTTCAGGCCCAGGTCAGCGACCATCCGGGTGTCTTCCTGCACGTCCCTGCCGCAGGTGGTCAGGTAGTTTCCAACCATGACACTGGTCGCCCCAGCCGAGAATATCCAGCTCTGCAGGCTGCGCAGGTTGTGGACCCTTCCTCCGGCGATTTTCAGGTTGGCAGAGGGCAGGAGCAGCCGGAATATGGCAATAATTTTCAGGCACTCAAGAGGGGACAGGGCCGGGTGGTTGCCCAAGGGCGTGCCGGGGATCGGGTGGCGAAAATTTAACGGCACCACCTCCGGTTTCACCTCTTCACGCAGGGTAAGGGCAAGGTCAACACGGTCCTCCCAGGTCTCTCCGATGCCGAAAATTCCGCCGCAGCAGAGGGAAAGCCCTGCCGCCCGGGCAGCCTTGAGGGTGGAGAGCCTGTTTTCGTAACCGTGGGTGGATACCACCCGGGAAAAATGGCGCCGGGATGTCTCCAGGTTGTGGTTGTACCGGTGTACCCCCGAGGCCCGGAGCCGTTGGGCCGTTTCCTCGTCAATCTCGCCAAGGGAGGCGCATGCGGGAGCCAGGCCAGCTGCCCTGATATGGGTCTGGGCCGTTTCAAATGCCTCAAGGTCCTCTTCGCCCGGGCCGCGGCCGGCATTGACTATACAGAAACAACCGGCGCCGTTGCGGCAGGCCTGTTCAGCGCCCTGCACAAGGGCCGTTGCCGCCGTTCGCTGTGAAGACCGTGTCACATGCGTCTGGTAGCGGGCAGACTGGCCGCACCAGTTGCAGTCTTCCGAACAGGCGCCCACCTTGCCAGCGGCAATGGAGCAGAAGGTTACCTCATTGCCGAAGTTCGCCTCCCTGACACGATTTGCCCAGGAAAAAAGCCGTAAGAGCTCTTCGTCTCCCGTGCCTGCCAGCAGCAGGCCGGACTCCCGGTCAAGCTCACCGCCTGCCAGCGTTTTTCGCCCTAATCTGTCGATGTCAGAATCAGATAATGT
>JAJRTB010000148.1 GCA_024278495.1 Deltaproteobacteria bacterium | reverse complement strand
GGATTCACCTTCCCGATCTTCTGGACGGCGCATTACTCGGGATTTCTGAAGGCTGCCTACCGGCCCCTGCAGGTGCTGTGCAAGACGACCTCAGCGGGCTGGCCGTCCCTGGTCACAACCATGATCATCTACACGGCCGCCGCCCTTATCTTTGAGTTCGTCTACCGGACGCGACGTGACCTGAACGACTGACCCGGACACTTCACAAAGGTCGTCGCGAAAAGTCTGAACGTGCCGGAGATTCAGGGTTTCGGGCAGGAAATTGTTTGCAGGCATACTGGCGGCATGTCGAAAACAATTTCCAGGAGAAGCGCGAAGATCCGGTATGTTCAGACGTTGCAGCAGGCCGCTTGCGAAATATGCGGGCTACCCCTTGATGGCGTAGCCGCCGTCAACCACGATCACCTGGCCATGGATCATGGCAGACAGATCGCTGCACAGAAAAAGGGCCAGGTCCGCCACATCCCCGGGCGTGGTCAGGCGGCCGAGGGGAGTGCGTTCCAGGGAGACGTTGATGATCTCGTCCCGGTTGGGAAACTTTTTCAGGGCATCGGTGTCCACCACACCGGCACTGATGGTATTGACAAGTATTCCCCTGGGCCCCAGTTCAACGGCCAGGTGCCTGACCAGCGATTCCAGGGCGGCCTTGGAGGCCCCGACCACGGTATAGTTGGGCACGGCCCGGACCGCGCCAAGGCTGGACACGGCCATGATCCGGCTGCCGGGAGACATCATGGGCACGGCGTGCTGGGCCAGGCAGAGCAGGGCCCTGGCATTAATATCCATGGCCCAGTTCCAGTGCCTGGTGGTCAGCTCCATGACAGGCTTCAGTACTCCCGAGGCGGCGTTGCTGACCAGGATATCCAGCTGGGCATAGTTTTCCCTGATCTCCCCGAACATCCGGATCACGTCCTCCTCCCTGGACACGTTGGCCTTGACCGCCAGGCAACGGACCCCGTGTCGCTCAATGGCGGCCACGGTTTCCCGGGCATCCCGGCGATGGCGGACATAGTTGACAATGACATCGGCGCCATTCTCCGCCAGACGCAGGGCAATGGCGCGTCCTATACCCCTTGATCCACCAGTGATCAGAGCAACTTTTCCTTTCAAATCAAACATATATATATCTCCAGGAAGGATTATCTTTTTCTTTTTGACCTGCATCCTGAACGCATACGTATTCTCATCTATGTAATCAGTTCACAGGCGGAATGCAACGGCGAGCAGCCCGAATGAGACATTTTTCCACCAGAAAAAAATCAGGTATTGATGCCCAGCCGGACGAACATGCGCCGCATGCTGTTTTTGACAAAACGAAGCGGGTTAAAACGAACCGGGCTGAGCTCGGCCGGCGTCACAAACCCCTCAACAGCCAGGTCTTCCGGCGGCATCAGGGGAAAATCCAGGTCAGGCAGGAATGAGCCCGGCAGGCCCAGGGACCGACACTCCCGCATCAATGGACTGTCCTCAGGCGGGATGCCAAGCACGCTCAGCAGGGCCCGATCCACTGCCACCGGGTTCAGGGAACAGGCCGTGACACCCGCCTGAAACGGACACCCGCCCATTGGCCCGGTTTCGTGCATGGCAATGATACCGTCAACCAGGGTGACGGTATCAGGCAAAACCGGGAGAAGTTCGACCAGAAGGGATGCAAAGCGACCGGAACCGCCATGGACCATGTGCCACATGGGTCTGCGCATGCCGCTGATACAGCCGAAAAAATTCTTGACCGCCATGGTGACCCGCATCTGGGCGTGGGCCTTTACCCGGGGCAGGTTGACCAGGAGGTCACAATCCAGGGCAGCCGCTCCAAAGCCGGCCTGAACACCGGACGGCAGGGTCACGATCCGCACCCTTTTAAACGAACGTATTGCCACGCCCAGCCGTTGCAGCTCGTTGCGGATACCGAGCCGGTCAAGAACACTCTCCGCCGTACTGAAGGCCGGCGAGTCACCGAGCCGGACCTGGCATCCCTGATCCAGAAACCACCTGGCCGCGGCCAGGATAAAGACAGGATCAGTGCAGGCAAGAGGCCCCTGCCGGACGGAGAGAAGGTTGGGTTTGAGCAGGACGACCTTTCCCCGCAACTGAAGGGGGCGGCCGCAGCCGGACCACATCGCGTCGAAGCAATGGGCAAGTGTCCCCGCATCATATTCACGACAGCGGGCAAGGGCGACAATGGTTGAAGAAAGGTCCATTCATCTATTCCCTGACATGACAGCAAGATGACGCAACAATAAAAAACCCTGTGCAAAGAAAAAAACGCCGGCCGGGCATTACGACAACGCAAGAAGTTACGAAACCATTGGCATTTCGAAAAATGCACACTGGCTGCGAGATATCGAAGCGGCCCAAAAAAACCGGCCTGACCAAAAAAGGTCAAGCCGGAATACAAAGGAGAGAAGAGATGAAGAATACATATTATCCAGCAAACTTTATGCCCAAACGGGAATAAATATTAAAAAATATATTATTACCATTATCACAGCGGGTTAGGTGAAAAATACCACGCTTTGACCCGATAAGAACATACAGTTTTTTTTACCATCTTTCCCGGGGCCGGCCCGACACTACAGGATAACACGAATGATAATACGGGAGCTTAGCGGCAATTGCGCCGAGCCGTCGAAAAATTGAACAGAGTACAAAAATATCAACCGTTGCGGGCCCAGTTGAGCAGGCCGCCGGCAGCCAGAATCTCGCGATGACGTCGGGACAGGTCAATAACAGCCTCGATCGCGGCGCCGTCCATTTCAACCGTCACCCGGTCAACTCCGCCCAGGAGGGCGTCCCGGATACCAGGAATCACCACTTCGGCGCCCTGTTCGAGCCGCTCATAGTCTGCCGGGTCGGCAAAGGTCAGGGGCAGGATCCCGAAGTTGATCAGGTTGGCCTTGTGAATCCGGGCAAAGCTCTTGACCAGCTTGACCCGGACCCCGAGATAACGCGGCGCCAGGGCGGCATGCTCGCGACTGGAACCCTGGCCGTAATTCTCGCCGCCCACGACCATGCCGCTGACGCCCTCAAGGGCGGCCTCCTTCATCTCCCGGGCAAAGTTTTGGTTGACCTGGTGGAAGACATATTCGCTGATGGCCGGAATATTGGAACGCAGGGGCAGGATCCTGGCCCCGGCCGGCATGATATGGTCAGTGGTGATATTATCGGCCAGCTTCAGCATCACCTTTCCCTTCCAGGTTTCGGGCAGCGGCTCGAAATCAGGAAACGGCGCGATATTGGGTCCCCGGAGGATCTCGATCCCGCTGTCCCCGGGCCATGGTTTCTCGATCCGGGCGTCGCCGGGCAGCAGGGTCTCGGGCCAGGTAAACTCCGGATACTCACCGAGCTCGCGCGGATCGGTAATCACGCCCTTGATCGCGCTGGCCACGGCCACTTCAGGACTGCAGAGGTAGACATGGTCTCCGGCCGTGCCGCTGCGGCCCGGGAAGTTACGCGGGAAAGTCCGCAGGGAAATCCCCTCGGTGGGCGGCGCCTGGCCCATGCCGATGCAGCCCAGGCAACCGGCCTGGTGCACCCGGGCGCCGGCGTGAATCAGGGTGAGCAGGTCACCCCGGGCCGTAATGTTTTCCAGGACCTGGCGGCTGCCCGGATTGATCTCGAAACTCACGTCAAGGCTTATATCGTGCTTTTCAAGGGTCTTGGCCACGACGGTCAGGTCACGGATCGAGGAGTTGGTGCAGGAACCGATCAGAACCTGGGCCACGGGCCGGCCCGCCACCTCGCTGACCGGCACCACATTGTCCGGCGACGAGGGGCAGGCAATGAGCGGCTCAAGGGTCGAGAGGTCAAGCTCCATGACCTCGTCATAGCTCGCGTCGGGATCGGCGACCAGCTCCCGCCACTGCTCCTCCCGTCCCTGGGCGGCCAGGAAACGGCGGGTGTTTTCGTCCGAGGGAAAGACAGAGGTGGTGGCGCCCAGTTCGGCCCCGAAGTTGGTGATGCAGGCCCGGTCGGTCACGCTCAGCCCGGCCACGCCCGGTCCGAAATATTCCATAACATACCCGACCCCGCCCTTGACCGAAAGACGACGCAAGATCTCCAGCAGGACGTCCCGGGCCGAAACCCAGGGGTTGAGCCTGCCGGTCAGCCTGATGCCGTAGACCTTTGGCATGATGAGATAAAAAGGCTTGCCGGCCATGGCCATGGCCACGTCCAGGCCGCCGGCGCCTATGGCCAGCATGCCGAGACCGCCGCCGGTCGGGGTATGGCTGTCCGAACCAAGCAGGGTTTTGCCGGGGACACCGAAACGCTCCAGGTGAACCTGGTGGGAAATTCCGTTGCCAGGTGGCGAGAAATACAGACCGAACCTGCGGGCCACCGACTGGAGGAAACGATGATCGTCAGCGTTTTTGAAATCTGACTGGACCAGGTTATGATCCACGTAGCAGACCGACAGCTCGGTCTTGACCCGGGGAATACCGATGGCCTCGAACTCGAGATAGGCCATGGTGCCGGTGGCGTCCTGGGTCAGGGTCTGATCTATGCGCAGAGCGATCTCGGTGCCCTGCTCCAGGGCGCCGTCCATCAGATGTTCAGCCAGGATCTTTTCAGTTACCGTGCCAGCCATATCTCACTCTCCCTCGTGTCCCGGACGCCGGCCCCGCGGCCCGCGTCCATATTTTTCAAACAGTACTGTACATGGAGTACAAAACAATCAGATTTCAAGTGGAACCAGACGTACAATACCTCAACCGTTTCTGTCAAGGAAAAGGGCCCGGACCAACCGGCCGCACAATGTTTTCCGGGCGACCTTTTCCTTTTCTTTTCCAGAAAAATGATTAGCTTATAGCGAGCCCGCAGCGGCGCCCGGCGACAGCCAGCCGGAAGCGCCCCGTTCATAAAAAGATGCAAAGCCTGAGTCCGACCACGGCCTCGGGAAAGGGAAGATCATGTCCAGTCGTTCTCTGTTCTCACCGGTCCTGCTCGCCTGCCTGGTCCTGCTGGGCTGCGTAACCTGCCCCCTGTCCGGGGCACGATCACTCCTTGCCGCGCCCTCCCCTGTCCCGGAAAATACGATCAGCATCACCTTTGACCCTGTCCGGGGAACCATGACCGGCACTTCACGAATCGTTGTGCCGCCGGACACGGACCTGACCCTGTTGAACAGCGGCCTGGTCATCACCGGCGCCCTCCTTGAGCCGGATAAGCGGGCCCCGCTGCAGGTCAGACCAGGCCCGGACAACACCCTGACAATTCCGGCGTCAGATACCGTTCAGACCCTTTTTGTCTCCTGGTCCCTGACCGCGCCGGCGGGGATGCAAAGCGACAATCTCATCAGCGAAGACGGTATCACCCTGGCCGGCCTCTGGCACCCCCTGCCGGACCGGAACATGCTCTACACCCTGGAGGCAAGACTGCCCCGGGGATTCACGGGCATCTCAGAAGCCACGGCTTCAGGCACCCGGGTCGGGCCTGACGGTTCCCGGATATTTACCTCCCGCTTTGACCACCCGGTCCGGGGAATCCACTTTGTCGCCGGACCCTACAAGGTGACATCGCGCGGACTGGACAACGGTGTGACCCTGCGAAGCTACTTCTTTGCCGAGGACCAGGCCCTGGCCTCAGAATACCTTGAAAAAACCGCAACCTATATCAAACGGTTCCAGGAGCTGATCGGGCCCTATCCCTACTCAAGCTACGCCGTCGTTGAAAACAGACTGCCCACCGGCTACGGCATGCCCACCTTTACCCTGCTCGGCCAGGCTGTGGTCCGCCTGCCGTTTATCAAGGACACCTCCCTGGGCCACGAAGTACTCCACTCCTGGTTCGGCAACAGTGTGCACGTGGCGGAGGAGGGTGGAAACTGGTGCGAGGGGTTGACAACCTATCTCGCCGACCAGATGTTTGCCGAGGAAAAGGGCGAGGGAGCAACCTACCGCAAGAACCAGCTCCTGCGCTATGACGCCTATGTTCCCCGGGACAACAGTATTGCCCTGGAACAGTTTGTCAACGCAAGCGACTCTCAGCCAATGGCCCGCCAGGTGCGCGCGGTCGGCTACGACAAGGGCGCCATGGTCTTTCATATGCTGCGCAGACGGCTGGGAGATGATCTCTTTTTTGCCGCTTTGCGTCATTTTTTTCAGAACTACCGCTACCAGAGCGCTGGCTGGGAGGAGCTTGAACAGTCCTTCAGCACGGTTTCCGGCCGGGACCTGACCCTCTTTTTTGAACAGTGGCTCCGGTATATCGATATTCCCAAGCTGGTCATCAGCGCGGTCGACGTGAGCCAGGAAAACGGCGAGTCCGTTATCACCTTCACGCTCCGGCAGGCCTCGGTCGAGCCCTATGACCTGGACCTGCCCGTGGTGGTAACGACCGCCGGGGAAAGCATCCGTAACATTGTCCGGGTCACGGACCGTGAGCAGGAGGTGCGTGTGACAGTCCCGGACCTGCCGGTATCCATGGCCGTTGATCCCGACTATGACCTGATGCGGGCCCTGCCCAACCATGAACGGCCGCCGATCTGGGCCCAGTTCATGGGGGCCGCCGACCGGACCGTAGTGCTGCCGCCGGCTGAAACAGAGGAAATCTACCGCCCCCTGCTCCCGGTCCTGGAAAAGCTGGGCTGCACCCTGATCCCGGCAGAGGAACTGACCACGGAAGCCCTGACCGATGGTGACTATCTCTTTCTGGGCAGCATGCCCCAGAGCCTGGGGCTGTTCGGTGACGCCGGGCACCCGGACAGGGGTTTTACCCTGGAAGTGCGAAAGAACCCGCTGGATCCGGACCGGGTGGTTGTCCTGGTCTCTTCCTCATCGGGCCAGGAAACCGCGGCGGCTGCCTACCGGTTGAAACATTACGGCAGGTACGGCCTGCTCCGCTTCCTGGACGGCCGGATCATGGAAAAGCGGACCAAACCGGCCGACCAGGGCATCAGAGTCAGGCTGTTTGACCAGCCCCTGGGTATCAGGGTACCCGACATCAGCTCGTTTGACGCTATCATCGATGAATTGCAGAAGAAGAGAGTCATCTACGCGGGTGAGACGCATACCGACATGGGCGACCATCTCCTCCAGCTGCAGATCATCCAGGCCCTGTACAACAAAAATTCCAACCTGGCCATCGGTCTTGAGATGTTTCCCAGGTCGGCCCAGGAGGTGCTGGACGCGTATATCAGCGGCGATATCGCCACGGAGAGGGAGTTCCTCAAAAAATCGGACTACTTCACGGTCTGGGGCTACGACTACCGGCTCTACGCGGAAATCATCGGCTATGCCCGGAAAAAACGGATCCCCCTGGTCGCGCTCAATATTGACAAGAAAATAGTTGACCAGGTCTTCAGGGACGGCCATTTCGATGGAATAGAAGAAGAACAGAAGATTGAGGTGCCTGTCGAACGCAGGCTGGACATCCCCGGCTACCGCGAGAGGCTCATCCAGGCCTTTTCAGGCCACGGCAAGAGTTCGTTCACCCCGGACAGGCTCGCCGGGTTCATTCAGGCCCAGTCTGTCTGGGACGAAGCCATGGCCGAGTCAATAGTCAACTACCTGACCGCCAATCCGGACAGACAGTTGGTCGTCATTGCCGGTAACGGGCACACGTACAAGGATACCGGCATTCCGGCCCGGGTGAAAAGGCGCCTGGATATTGACCAGAGCGTGGTGACCAGCGCCGGCCAGGGCATGACCGGACGGGAAACCGGCTATCAGGCGGACTACCTTATCTATACCCGGCCGCTCAAGCTGACACCCGCGCCCAAGGTAGGCGTGATCCTGGAGAAAGAAACCATGGATGAACAACAGGAGCTGACCCGTGTCCGGATCAAACAGATCAGCCCGCACGGCAAGGCCGGCGAGGCCGGGCTCAGGGAAAACGACCTCATCCTGACCATTGATGGAGAACAGATCCACGATATCAACGATGTCCGCCTTGCCGTCTTTGACAAAGAGGCAGGGGACAGGGTGACGGTCAGGGTTCTGCGCGAACGGACCCTGTTCCCGGATCAGGAGCTTGATATTGAGGTTGAGCTTTCAACCCCCATGGGAGCGGGGCGCATGATCCCTCCCCACCCCAAATAACCCTCAGGCCAGGGCCGCGGCCAGGGCGACGGCCTGGCGGGTCATCTCGACATTGTGGACCCGGAGAATATCGGCGCCCCTGAGAGCGCTGTATAGCGACACCATGGCCGTGGCACAGTCACGCCGGTCCACCGCCAGGTCCAGAATGGTGCCGATAAACGATTTCCTGGAGTGCCCTATCAGAACAGGACATCCGAGAGACCTGAACGAATCGATGTTGCGGAG
>JAJRTB010000147.1 GCA_024278495.1 Deltaproteobacteria bacterium | reverse complement strand
TGCCGGGCCAGTGATAGTTGACAAGGGCCTGCATGGCCTGATCAGATATCCCGGTAATATCCTTTTGTAAACGGGCGGCAAACTTGGTCAAAAAATGATTGACCAGGAGAGGGATCCCCTCACGCCGGGCGCGAAGCGGCGGCAGATTTATTTCAATGACCCGCAGCCGGTAGAAAAGGTCTTCACGGAACTGGCCGTCCTGTACTTTTTTACGCAAGTCAGCGTTGGTTGCGGTGATAACCCGTACATCCACCTTAACCGGTTTATCCTGGCCAACCGGGTAGAAGGTGCGCTCCTGCAGAAAACGAAGAAGCCTGAGTTGGAGCCGGGAGGAAATATCGCCTATCTCGTCAAGAAAAAGCGTACCGCCGTCCGCCTGAAGGATCCGGCCGGTCCGGTCGCGGTCAGCTCCGGTAAAGGCGCCCTTGCGGTGCCCGAACAACTCGCTTTCAAGCAGTTCCTCGGGGATGGACGCGCAGTCAACCTTGATTAGAGGCCCTTCCCGGCGGGAGCTCTCCGCGTGCAGAGCTTCGGTGGTCACCTCCTTGCCGGTGCCGGACTCGCCGGTAATCAGCACCGTGGTGTCAACCTTGCCGACATTTTCAATCAGGCTGTACACCTCAAGCATGGCAGGACTGTTGTCGACAAAACCGTGAAAAGTGCCCTGAAAGCCACGCTTGCGGGGAAGACCGCTTGTGGTTATATCCCGGGCAACAATGACCACGCCGCTGAAGGACCCGCTATCCTCAAGAATGGGGGCGGCACTGAGGCCGAGGAGGCGCACATCCTTTCCGGGCACCGGGCATTCAATACGGTGCTCCTTGACCGCACTGCGTTTTTCAATAACCTGGGCGGCATCCTCCCGGCAGGACCTGCCCAGTTCACCCGGAACGTCGTCCAACCTGGCCGGTGCGGTCACCTCGTTGTTACTGAAGTCGCCGATCCATTTGCGGGCCCGATGGTTGAGCTGGAGGATATTCAGATCCAGGTCAACAGTGATTATCGCGTCCTGAACCGAGCTGAAAACAGCTTCCAGGTGACGGCGATACTTTTCGTTCTCTGCCTGCAGCCTCTTTTTTTCCTTTTGCAGGGCGCGATGACGCAGGGCAAGGGCGGTACACCGGAGCAGGATCTGCTTATTTACGGGCTTGGCAATATAGTCAAAGGCGCCGAGCCGGACCATGCGGGCGGCAGATTCCAGGTCGGGAGAGCCGGTAATCATGATAACCGGGCAGTCAACCCCGGCCGTCCGCAGTTTGCTGAGCAGCTCTTCACCCTTGCCGTCATCTATCATGATATCACAGATGACGAGATCCAGACCCGGGTCACGGCCGGCCACTTCCAGGGCCTCGACAGAATTCCCCGCGACGCTGACAGGCCGGTAGCCGTCCCGGGTCAGGAATTGCTGAAAGGTGAAGCGGATGGCCTCGTCGGAATCAACGATGAGTATTCGAGCCTCTTTTACCGGTGCCATCCTGCTCCCTGTTCAAGTATGGAAGGGATTGTTCTCTACCCTGTTATACGCTCAAGCGCCTCCTCGTACCTGGCCTGGGTCCGGGCCAGAATATCGGCCGGCAGCGGGGGCGGAGGCGGCTCCTTGTTCCAGTCCAGCGAGGACAGGTAATCACGCAGGAACTGCTTGTCAAAACTGGGCTGCCCCTTGCCGGGCACGTATTCGTCAAGGGGCCAGAACCTGGAAGAATCCGGCGTCAGCACCTCGTCAATCAGAATCAGCTCATCACCTGCCATGCCCAGTTCAAACTTGGTGTCGGCGATGATGATACCCTTGCTCCGGGCATACTCTGCTGCCGTGTCATAGAGACGGACGCTCACGTCCGCCACCCGTTCAGCCATCTCCGGACCGATAATCTCGCGCATACGCGCAATGGAAATATTCTCATCATGGGCGCCCTGCTCCGCCTTGGTGGACGGGGTAAACAGGGGGTGAGGAAACTTGTCCGACTCGCGCATCCCCGGGGGCAGCGCAAAACCACAGACATTGGTGTCCTTTTGATACGCCTTCCAGAACGAACCGGACAGGTAGCCGCGGACAATGCATTCAATGGGCAGAACCTTTGTCCGCCGCACCAGCATGGAACGTCCCTCCAGCTGGTCACGATACTGATGACAGACCGTCGGATAGTCATCCACCTCTGCGGAAATCAGGTGATTGGGCAGAATATCGCTTAACAGGTCGAACCAGAACAGGGACAGCCTGGTCAGGACCCTGCCCTTGCCCGGAATCGGATCGGCCATGACCACGTCATAGGCCGAGATACGATCCGTGGCAATCATCAACAGCTTATCATCGTGGCCCGGAATTTCGTACATGTCCCTGACCTTGCCGCGATGCAGCAGGGTCAGGTCCTTCAAATCGGTGCTTATAACAGGTGTGCTCATTCGTTCCTCCGAGACAAAACTACAGGCCCAGCTTCTCCCTGACCCCGTTGACAACCGCCTCACTGTTCACCGCTTCAATGGTCAGAAGCAGTCCTTCCTTCTCGTAAAAACCTATCAGCGGCGCGGTCTTCTCGTTATAGGTGGCCAACCGGTGACTGATGGCTTCCTCGGTTTCGTCCTCGCGCTGGACAACAGGTGAGCCGCACTTGTCGCAGACCCCCTCCTCCCTGGGAGGATTGGATTTGACGTTATAGATGGCCTGGCAATCGGAATTTTCGCAGGTCCGCCGGGTACAGAGCCGATCCAGGATAATCTCCCTGGGAACGTCGATGTTGACAGCCATATCAAGGGTAATATCCAGCCGGGCCAGAAGTTCCCTGAGGGCCTCGGCCTGGGGAATTGTCCGCGGGAATCCGTCCAGGAGAAAACCCTTTTCGCAGTCAGGCTCCTGGAGCCGTTTTTCCATGATGCCCATGATGAGTGCATCCGGCACCAGGTCACCCCGCTTCATGTAGCCTTCAGCTTCCCGGCCCAGGTCGGTACCGGACTGAACCGCGCCGCGCAGAATGTCTCCGGTTGAAATCTGTACCGAACCGTCAATGGCGGTCAACAGCTTGGCAACAGTTCCCTTACCCGCACCCGGGGCTCCCAGTAAAATAAGTTTCATTTCCGTTCTCCCATATTAGATGTTTATCTGTTTTTAACCCGCACCTGAATCCGTGACGACAGAGGGCTGAGTACTCTTGTAACGTATTGACCGCACGGCAGGGCGCAGGAAGAGATCATCGGCACAACGATTCACCCATGGTGCCCCGCGGCCCATCCGGAAGCGCACGGACCGTGGTGCATGGCGGGCTCCGGCCCCGTGAGCCTATCACTGTCATCGGCACCACAGGTGAACGCTCACGAATTCAGGTCGCAGAGATATCGCTGTTTAAACCTGTCACTATACCCGATTATGCCGCGGGATGGTAGAGCAAAAAAATCAAGCCTTTTGTGCTGCTCCTTGCGGAAGAACGACCGTGCCGGAAAAAAATACCCCCGCACCGCAGGGCTACCGAACAAAAAAAGGGATATCAATGAGACAGAAAAAGCAGCAACTCCAGTCAGGAGGGTATTGACACGGAACGATTCTGCTTTATTTTTTCTGGAGAGAAAAGGGGTAACGGGCTGAACGAACGAAGTTTTCAGAACAGAATATCGAATAGAGAAACATTGTCCCGTATACGCGGAAACAGCGATAAACACAGCCCGCAACACGTTCAAAACCAACAGGATGACCCGTGGAAGCAATTCCGCGGCACGATCACCGCAAAAAAGGAGGTATGGTATGGCACTGATCAGATTTGCACAACGACCTGAACTGTGGAACCCCTGGTCCGAGTTAGAGCGCATCCGCCAGGGGCTGGACAAGCTCTCGCTGGGGTACCCGGACTTCAAGATGCCCTTTGGCACCAATGTGTTCCCGGCCCTCAATATTGTGGAGGAAGAGGAGACTGTGATCGTCAAGGCGGAAATCCCCGGGGTCAGGCGCGAAGACCTTGAAATATCCCTTGAGGGCGACGCCCTGACCATCAGGGGCAGGCGCGAGGTGCGCCACGAGGAAGAAAAGGTCTCCTTTCACCGGCGCGAAATCGAATCAGGCAGTTTCAGCAGGGCCGTCACCCTGCCGGTCAAAATCAATCCGGACACGGTCAACGCCAGGCTGGAAAATGGGATTCTGACCGTCACCCTGGAAAAGGCGGCAGAGATGAAACCGCGCCGGATTGCCATTGAGACAGCGTAACCGGAACCAAGCGACCGAAAGGAGGTGAATGACATGACCGAACATAAACTGACTGTCCACCAGAAACAGGAAGTGCAGCATAAAGGCGAAACCACCAAACCGGAAAAATACTTTATTCCGGCCGTGGATATCTATGAGACCGACAAGGATGTAACGGTGGTGGCCGAGATGCCGGGCGTAGCCGCGGCCGGCATAGATGTCACCCTTGAGGACGATGTTCTGACCATCCAGGGCTGCAAGACCGAAGGTGACCCGGGCGCCGGCAAAATTCTGCTGCAGGAGTATGAAACAGGCAACTACCAGCGCCGCTTCACCGTGGGCGAGGCCATTGACCAGGACAAGATCAAAGCCACCATGGAAGACGGTATGCTCAAGGTTGTCCTGCCCAAGACCGAACCGGCCCGGCCCCGTCGGATCGAGGTGCAGACCGCCTGAAAAACGTACACTTCTCCTCACACAGAAAGGCGGCCCGTGGCGTACACGGGCCGCCCTGTCTAATCCCCGCGGTGCAGCGGGCAGGACGGGCTTGAAAACTCCACCAGCCTGGCGGTCAGCGACCCGACGGCAATTCTGGAACGGACCCTGACCGGTATCCGGCAAACGTCATCGGTAAGCCAGATAACAGTATCGCCGTCCTTGTCGTAGAGCCCCTTGAACTCCATGATCGGAGCGACCGCCACGGTCCTGACCCTGCCCAGGGATGTCTTCAGCTCCTCCCGACCCAGAACCCTGACCTTGACCTCGTTGCGCCTTTTATCGGCAAAGGTGGGCACCATGAAGACTCCACCGCCGGGAAGCCGCATAACCCTGGTGATATAAAAGGAAGAAAACTCGTTGTAGACCGGACCGGCCACGTCAACGACCAGTTCCGCTTCATCGTCACGCCGGTAGCGCACCTTCAGCTTTTGCTGATCATAAACGGTCAGGCGCCGGGTCACCGATCCCCTGCCCTCGCGCTGCAACACCTCGTAGCGATAAGGCAGCTTATCGGCGCCCCGGACATAGGTGGTGAACACGTCGTTCACCGGGTAAAAGAAGTGGAAAATCCCCACGTCCACCACCCGGGCATGGATGGCAAAACCGTCCTGATCGTCCGGCTCAAGGGACAGGTCAAGCTCGCCGATTTTGATGCCGCCGGTCCAGGAAACATCGTAGCGCAGGGTCTCGGTAGTACTGAAAACGAGATTCAGAATATCCCGGTCGATGACGCCGTCCGGTAACTCCCCGGCCGCCGGAACCGCTCTTGCCGCCGGCAGGAGAAAAACATGAAGAAACAGCACCGACAAGACGATAACGAGGCGCACTTCAGCCTCCGGTGGCCAGGGAGAGCCAGGTGGCGCCAAACAGGGTCAGGGCGATCAGGCCGTTCATGGAAAAAAACGAGACCTGGATGCGGGACAGATCGTCCGG
>JAJRTB010000146.1 GCA_024278495.1 Deltaproteobacteria bacterium | reverse complement strand
TCACAGGTGGTGAGATAGTTGCGGCCGAGCTGTTCATCATCCAGCTGCCTTGCCCCGCCCACGCATTCGGTGACGTTTCTGCCGGTCAGCTCAAAATGGACCCCGCCGGGCACGGTTCCCTCTGACCAGTGCAGCTCGAAAAAACAGCGCAGCTCAGAGAGGATGTCATCGAAGTTACGGGTCTTGTGGCCGGACGAGGCGGTAAAGGTGTTGGCGTGCATGGGGTCGCAGCTCCAGACCACGCGCAGCCCCTCCTTTTTCACGCCGCGGATCAGCGGTCGCAGGTACTTTTCGATATCCTTTGCCCCGAAGCGGGTGATCAGGGTCATGCGGCCCGGCTCGTTCTCCGGGTTCAGCCGCTCAATGACGGCAAGGATATCGTCCAGCTCATAGTTGGGACCCACTTTCATGCCCAGGGGATTGAGCACGCCCCGGAGAAACTCTATGTGGGCGCCGTCGATCTGGCGGGTCCGGTCGCCGATCCACAGCATGTGGGCCGAGCAGTCGTACCAGCCGCCCCGGGTGGAATCCTCCCGGGTCAGGGCCTCCTCATACCCCAGAAAGAGCGCCTCGTGGGAAGTAAAGAACTGGGCCTGCTTCATCTGAGGTATGTCAGTGGATATACCGACGGTCTCCATGAAGTTCAGGGCCTGGGTGATCTGCCTGGCCAACCGCTCGTATGAACGGCCCATGGGCGACTGGGCCACGAACTCCTGGTTCCAGGCCTGAACCCGGTGCAGAGCGGCAAAGCCGCCCCGGGTAAAGGCGCGCAGCAGATTCAGGGTGGAGGCGGACAGGTAATAGCCCTTGAGCATCCGCTCCGGATCCGGGATGCGCGCCTCAAGGACAGGTTCGATGGAGTTGGCCATGTCGCCGCGATAACTGGGCAGTTCCACCCCGTTGACCATTTCGGTGTCACTGGAGCGCGGCTTGGCATACTGGCCGGCGATCCGGCCGACCTTAATCACCGGCTTGCCGCCGGCATAGGTCAGGGTGACCGCCATCTGCAGGAGCACCTTGAGTGATTCCCGCACATTGGGAGCGGTGCAGTTGGCAAACTCTTCGGAACAGTCTCCGCCCTGCAGCAGAAAGGCCTCTCCCTCCACCGCCTTGGCCAGGAGTTTTTTCAGTTCCCTGATCTCTCCGGCGAAAACCAGGGGCGGCAGAGAGGAAATCTCCGCCAGGACCTTGTTCAGTTTTTCCTTGTCCGGCCAGTTCGGCTGCTGCAGAGCCGTATAATCCCGCCAGCTCGACTTGTTCCATTCCGGGATATGTTGTGCCATAATTTTTTCCTGCCTTGAAAATTTTGTCGGATCCGCAAAAAGCCGCGCACACTGGCCGGCTTTCGCTGCGCCTTCACGATTCCGTGTCCAACGGATGGTTGAACTTCCCGTGAGCGGTTACGGATTATCAGGTCAGCGGCCCGCCATCATTTCTCTTCAGGCGCGGGCCACGCGCATGTTCCGTTCCGGCAGCAGACCTCCTCGTCAAAGATGTTCAGGATCCTGGCTTCCCGTTCCCTTAGCGCAGGGTCGTCAAAAGGCGCAAAGCCATACTGGCTGACCAGCTCAGCCAGGGCGATCCTGTCCGGTATCGCGGCCATGGAAGTCGCCAGAACCGTTCCCCGCCCTGTTTCAAGCAACTCCGCGTCACGAAGGTTGGTGACAACCGCCAGGGGAATCCGGTAGTCCGGCTCAAGAATTCGGGCAGCGGCAATCGCCGGCCGTTCCCGGGTCACCAGGGAGCCGGGGCCGTAGCGCAGAACCAGACAACGCCTGGCCCCGAGCCGGACCGTCAACTCAATCTGGGTGCTGACACGACGGCCATTGAACTCCGTTTCAATACCCAGGCGGGGCTCCAGCTCCTCCGGCGCAAACCCTTTCTCTTCAACCAGCAGGCGGGCCAATTGCTGCCGAAACCGTTCATCGTCGGTGTCGGGCAGCTCCTCTCCTGTCAGATAGTCCTTCAGGGTACCATAGACGATATGGTGCCCTGAAGTGTCGACCACGCTTCCGCCCGCTAGAGCTCGAGCCAGGACTCGGAAAAGACGGTCTGGCCGGAAAGGGCCTTGTAGGTCTTGTAGTGTTCAAGCGCCGTCCCTTCCAGGGAGGAGGGATCCGGATCGTTGCCGTCCATCATGTTGTGTACCATGTCCACCAGATCCTGGCGCTCGCCGCGACAGATGGCCATCAGCTCGCTGTCGTAGGAGTTGACAATGGCGGTGGTGATCCCATGCTTCATCAGCATGATCAGGTAGGTCCGGTCCAGGTATTTGCGCAGATGATCGGCCACGCCGTTGGAAACGTTGGACAGGCCGACGGTGGAACCGGCGCCGGGCGCGATATCCTGCAACATCATGAGAAACTCGAGACCGGAGGCGATCTGGTCCGCACCCAGGGTGATGGGCGTGGCAATGGGATCAAAGATCATCTTCTCATTGGGAATCCCGGCTTCGCTTAAGGCCATCATCAGGTCAACGGCCATGGCGGCCCGCTCGTTTGAGTCGCGGGGCATGCCGTCCGGTCCCCAGAGCAGGGCGATCACATCGCAGCCGGCCTCGGCCGCCACCGGAATCAGGGCCTCCATCCGTTCGGGCTGGGCGGAGATGGAGTTCATCAGGGCCTGCTCCTTGTTCTTCACCACCTTGAAGCCCGCGGCCATGGCATCGGTATTGGTGGTATCGAGGCAGAGGGGAGTATCCACCACGCCCTGCACGGTTTCAACCACCCAGGGCATCAGCTCGGTGCCGTCCTTACGGGCCGGGCCGATATTCAGATCAATATATGAGGCGCCGGCCTCGGTCTCCTCCTTCGCCATCTCCTGAACCGGAGCGGGATTACGCTCTTTCATGGCGTTGCCGCTTCTGTTCCCCATGATATTTATGCTTTCCGCTATTGCCTTAACAGTCAGGGCCATTGTCCATCTCCTTTCAAATCTTTACTATTGTCTGTGCCGGCCTTGTCACATGGCACGAAAACCGGCGTTTCATCATCCTGTCGCGTTGCCGCGCGCTCCGGACATGTCACAAAAACAACGCAAATCAGCTCTGTTAGACACCGCCGGCAAACTTTTTGACCCGGAACGAAAAAATGTCGTTCCGGGCTATTTTATTTTCCCTTAAAAGATGGTAATTTATCGTACTTTGGCCAAGTTGTCAATCCGCAATATTTGTGCTGTCATGCCGGGCGCGGACACGTGCATACAGCCTGAAACGTATGGTAACTCGTCACAGGGTTTGTAACTCTGCGATTGTACCTGCCCATAATTTATAAGTTGTCAGGGGTGCCGCAGATTCGCGCAGGCGCGACTGACCGCAGGTAAGCGACTGCAGGGAGACTCCGATAGCCCCTCTATGCGGGAAGACGTGCCCGTGTGAAGACGGGGTGCCTGTGACGGCTTACCCTGAAACTGCTTTTACGCGGGCCTGGCCGACACCGCTTTAAAGAAAACGGAGCATCCATGATATTCTATAGACTTGCCACCTTCTTCCTGATCTCCTTCATCCTGTCAACCCCGGCGGGCGCGGCGGTCATGCCGGCGGATTTTGACGCCGGGCGCAACCGCCTCATCGCCTACATGCTGAGCCATCAGCTGACAGCCCAGCACTTCGCCCATAAATCCCTGGATGACGTTGCGCCCGCGGCCTATGATCTGTATCTTCGCCAGGTTGACCCCCGCAAGAGGTTCCTCCTGCGTGAGGATGTGAAAAAGCTCGACGTCTTTGCCCGGCGCATTGACGACGAACTGCGCCGGGGCCTGGTTGTCCTGCCCGACAAGGGCGCCGCCATCTTTGACCGGCGGCTGGAGCAGGTCCGGAAAATGACCGAAAAGATCCTGGCCGACGGTTTTGACGTCAACCGCGGGGACACCCTGGAGCTTGATCCGAAAAAAACCAGCTACGCCGCCGACCTGGATGAACTGCGGGACAGGTGGCGGCGCATCCTCAAGCTGCAGACTCTGGAAACCTACATAACCCTCGTGGAGGAGGCTCAAAAAAAACCCGCTGAAGAGGCGCTCAACCACGGCGATGACACCGGCGGCGAATCCACCGGTCCGCAGGCCGGAGAACCCGGCAGCGACAGGCACCCGGACCTGGACCCCGAACTGTGGGCCAGGGCCATGGAGAAAACCCGAAAAAAACACGACCGCTACCTTGAGCGGCTCCAGCGGCAGACCCGCCAGGACCATTACAACCAGTTTTTTGACGCCGTGTCCAGGGCGTTTGACCCCCATACCACGTACATGCCCCCCGCCTCCAAGGAAGACTTTGATATTCACATGCGAGGGACCCTTGAGGGAATCGGCGCCCTGCTCCGCGAAGAAGACGGGCTCATCAAGGTGGTCAGGATCATTCCGGGCAGCGCTGCCGAACGACAGGGGGAACTGCAGGCGGAGGACACCATCCTGTCCGTGTCTGAACGGGGCAGAGAGCCGGTGGACATAACAGATATGCGCATCAGGAAAGCCGTGAGTTACATCAGGGGACCCAAGGGCACCGATGTTATCCTGACCATTGTCCGGGCCGATGGAACCAAAAAAGTTATCTCCATTACCCGCGACGTGGTCCAGATTGAGGAGACCTATGTCAAATCAGAAATCATCAAGGATACGTTTGGAAACAAAATCGGCTACATCCGCATTCCAACTTTTTACAGAGACTTTGCCGCCTCCGGCCCGCGCAACAAGGCGCGCAACTGCACCGATGATTTTCGCGCCGAGCTGTGGAAGATACACAAAAAGAAAGCCCGGGGACTGATCCTTGACCTGCGGGATAACGGCGGCGGCTCCCTGTCTGACGCAATTGCCATCTCAGGGATGTTTCTGCCCGGAGGGCCGATAGTCCAGGTAAAAAACTCCCTGGGTGACATGAAGATACTGGCGGATACGGACAAGGATATTCTTTTCAAGGGCCCGGTTATCGTCCTGGTCAACAAATTCTCTGCCTCGGCCTCAGAGATTCTGGCCGCCGCCCTGCAGGATTACAACCGGGCCCTGATTATCGGCGGTGACCACACCCACGGCAAGGGAACCGTGCAGACCATCGTTGACATGAACCGCAACCTGCCGCTCCTGCACCGCAAAAAATACGCGGACCTGGGCGCCCTCAAAATCACCATT